>CAZICA010000046.1:0-2591 GCA_964537705.1 uncultured Candidatus Saccharibacteria bacterium | reverse complement strand
GTTTTAACTACCTTTATCCAGTTCCAAAAATTCTTTTATTGAATTAAATGTTTAAAAAATAGTTTTGGTTACTTTCTCTACCCCATTTATCAGTTCTTCTATATCCTCTCTTGTTGGTTCTCTTTTCTTTTTATGATCACATAAATTTCTCAAATCCGCCAAATGCTGAATGAACCGCCAATCTTTTGTCTCAATAACATCATTATCTTTAAGCAACTGATTATAATCGTTGATAGAGGGATTTTTCTTTTTAACCTTTATATTATGATTTTCGCATATCTGAGCTAAATGCTCTTCCAAAACGACACCAGCTACTGCTCCTGCCCCTCGAGTAAAGCCTTTTTTATTTAGTTCGCGTGCAGCATCTAATTCTGAATCAAATAACTCTGCCTGTACTAATTGCCTGATATCAAATAAAGAACTTTCAAATCTCTTCTTGACAGATTTTACTATTCCCAACTGATTTTCAAATAAGATGCTAGCTTCTTCTGCTGTATCTTTTAGAAGATTATCATATTCTGATTTATAAACAATACAATCCTTCAGACAACTCTCCCCTTTTTGATAATAATATCTTTCAAAATCAGTAGCTCTATTAGGTAATACTATTTTTATTAAGGACAATGATTCTGAATACCAAATTTCATATTCCTTTCTAAACCAATTTAAATCTCTGCTATTTTTTAAATGTAAAAGAATCTTTTCGCCTTTTTTGATAAGGGAATCTATGTCTTTTTTGTATTTTTCTATATTGCTTTGCCTATTTTTAACCATAAAACTCCCTATTTAATTTCTTATCCTCCTCATCATCAATCTCGCTGTAGTTAACATAAAGATGATTTTTATCCAAGCACTCAAGCAAAAATCTTTTTTGATCCCCAATGGATAAATCCTCAAAATCTTCCCTCCCCTTGCCCAAGGAGGTGATATTATGACTTAATAAGGGTTTCATGGGTCTTGCTTTTTACATAAATCACATCAATAAGAAATAATCCAATGGGACTTTAATTATGTTGTTATGTAAAGAAAGTTCTGATTCAGAAATAACCAACCCATAATCTCCTTTAGTTTTTTTCAAAGAATACTCTACCTGCTTTGTTCCTTTATTGCCAAAGCCAATTTCAATTACGATTTTTCTTTTGCCAACTTGCAAAATGAAATTCGCTCCGCCTTTAGCACTGTCATAAAAAAGCGGAGATATTCCTTTTTGAGTAAACTCGCGATATAAATATAAAGATATAATATCTTCTAAATATTTTCCTTTATATTTTTCAAAAGCCAAATCTCCTTCAACAATACTTAACAAAGCATATCTTAAAGAGGAAGACATAAAATAATATTTTGAGGGTTTGCGAACTTTTTTATAAACAGAGCCATAAGGATAAACTCTAATAAGCATTTCTGCTTTTTCTAAAGCATCAAAGACATCTATTAAAGTGTTTATAGAAATATCTGCTAAATTTCTCGCAAGGCTGGTAATACTAACTTCGTCACTGCCAGCAGTCATTAACAATATATTTTTAATTTTCTCAATTGTATCTATGCTAAATTTTTCCAATTCAAGTAAATCTTTTTTAATCACCTTATCAATTAACTCATTTATTAATCTTAAGGTTAGATTTTCATCTTTTATTGTTAAACTAAAAGGCATTGTGCCCAATTTAAGATATCGGTTTATTTCTAATCTATCTATGCCAATCCAATAATTATTTTTCTCTTTTTCCAGTTTCTTTAAAGTTGAAAAGCAAATCTCTGCGTCAGAACTATAAAATAAAGCATTTTTGATTTTTTCTTTTAATCCTTTAGAGGGAAATTTCGGTTTTATATTTTTGTCTTTTAAAGAGAGGTTTTTTGTTTTAAGCAAGATATACTCTGTAAAACTCATTGGATATAATTTTTCAAAAATTGCTCTTCGGGCTAAATCCGGAGTTGATTGCAAGGAAAGAGCAGATGAGCCGGTGCAAATTATGAAAACATTTTTTGATTTATCATAAATTGACTTTAAAACCGAGGGCCAATTTTTATCATAATGAATTTCATCAATAAAAATAAAAACATTTTCCTCAAGTTTTTCAAAACTTGTGTCTAAAATATTTTGATATTCCTCTAACACGGTTTGAAGATCAGATTTCAAGGTATTAACTATTTCATCTACAGAAATATAAAGTAATTGTTTTTGATATTTAGGAAAAAGTTCGAAGAACAGTTGGGCTAGTAGGGTTGTTTTTCCTACCCCTCTTAATCCCGGAATAACTATTATCCTTATTGTTTTTTCTCCTTTTAAAAAATCATTAAGAATTTTTTTAATCCTAATAAAAATATTTCTTGGCAGATATTTGTTGCCAAGTTCGTCTTGGATATAACTTTTTAACAAAAAAGGTGCTCGGCTTAACTGATTTTGAACATATTGTCGAATTTTTATCTCCTTCATAATTGTATGTTAATTCAATAATATAGAAATCTCATTCTGTATATTAAAGCATTAATATAGAAATGTCAATACTTTTGAATATTTACTGGAGCCGTTCTCTGGGGCGTTCTTCTTAAAATTTTCGAGATTAAAAAACGGTGGGGGTGGGATTCGAACCCAC
>CAZICA010000045.1:0-2663 GCA_964537705.1 uncultured Candidatus Saccharibacteria bacterium | reverse complement strand
AAAATAGGGGAAAATATCTATTTTTTCCTAATTTTTTCGTAAAGGCTTGACACAAAGTACTTGACACAAACTTATAAGAATAATAAGATGAAATTGAGTATAATATCCCTTACACTCAATTAATGAGAAAAAGAACAGATCTTACAATAATTGACTGGATTCCCTTTTTTTTAGAATATTGCAAGAAAAATAAAAAACTTTCTCTAAAAACCGTTAAAAGTTATAAAAGATTTTTAAAACATTTTATAGAATGGTTGAAAATTTCCAATCTAACACATCTCGTCCCTTCGGAGTTTTCTCTTGAGGATTTAGAAAATTATAAACAATACCTTTCAAGCCTGCATCTTTCAAAAAGAACTCAAAATCTTTATCTTATCGTACTGAGGCAATTATTCTTTTATTTTCAGGAAAAAGGGTTTATTTCATTGTCTCCTCTTAAAATAAAATTGTTTAAAGAAGATAAAAGAGTTACTTCCGAAAAAGAAAATCTGAATTCTGAGAGAAAATTAAGAGAATTAGAAAGGGTAATACAAAATTTAAAGATATCAAATCAACAAGAATTACGAAACAAAGTTATTTTGAGACTTTTAATCTCTACTGGAATAAGAGTCTCAGACCTGGCAAATCTTAAAGGAGACTCTATACGATTTGATCCTAAAACTAAAAATTTTGAAATTGTAATAAGAAATAAAAAGAACATTCGAAAAGTTTATGTTTGGGGAGAAAATGCAAAATTGTTATGTAAATATCTTCGAGTTTTTAAAACAAGTAAAAATAGCCCTCTTTTCTTTGGTTTTAGAGGTAAGAAAAGAAAATATTCACCTTTAACCATTCGTTCTATAGAAAGAATAGTAAAGGATTTTTCTGTAAAGCAGAAACTCTCTTTCAAATTAACTCCAGAAAAGTTAAGAAAGTTCTGGATAACCAAATTGTTAATTCAACAAAAGGATATAGAAATAAAAAAAGAGGTTTTTGAACATAAGACTTTTTTCTGGAATACCTATAGAATTCAAAAAAATTTAGATATCAAACCCTCTGTCTCAATCTCAAATAATATTTTTTCATGGAATAAAGTTGAAAAATTCATCGAAAAAGAAATAGATTGGCTACAACAAAAAATTCCCACGGCTAAAAAAAGATCTCAATTATGGCTTCCTTTTGATGATTTTCCTTTTTTGAGAAAAATCGCAATTTTAATTGTAAGTGGAAAAATAAAAGCTTGTGAAATAAATGCAAACAATAAAAAGGGATTGTGGAATAAAAATTCTAAAAACTACTTCCTAAATTTCAAACAACATGGAAAAGAATGGCATATAGAATTAATGAAGAAGATTTTCGGGTATTTTTTAGAACCCTTTAAGGAAGAAAGAATAATTATTGAACCAATTCTACACTTTGGACGGGCTGACTTGGGCATTATTTTAAATTCGTGGAAGAATCTTTATATTGAAATTGGCACTATCTCTTCATTTTTTAAATTATGGTACAATCTTTCGACATTAAAAAATTGCATTTTCTTAATTGTGCCATCGGAAGATTATTTAATAGAATTTAGAACTTAAAAGTTATGAAAAATATTTTTTTACCTCATTTTGATGATTTCCTTTTAGATCTTAAAACCAGAAATCTTTCTGAAGAGACGGTTTATAATTATGAAAGAGATTTAAAAGTTTTTGAAGATTTTTTAAATCAAATTGGAATAGAATTTGATAAAATCGATAAAAAGGTTCTTTTAAATTACAAAGCCTATCTCGTCTCAAGAGATCGTAAAACACCTAAGGGAAAGATAACTGAAAAAAAATTAGCTACTGTTTCTATAAATAGAATGCTTTCGGCTCTCAGATCTTATTTAAAGTTTTTAGTCAAAATAGATTATCCTCTTCGTATCTCACCTACGAATGTAGAGTTATTAAAAATCGAAAAAAAAGTCCCTAAAGTTGGAGAATTAGAAGAAATTAAAAAATTAATTGAAGCACCAATGTTATTTGAAAAGAATAAAATTGTAGCAATTAGAAATAGAACAATGCTCGAGGTACTATTTTCAACCGGCGTTAGAATTTCAGAACTTTTGAACATTAAAATAACCGATATTGATAAAAAAGGACGCATCTTCATTAAAGGAAAGGGTAAGAAAGAGAGGTTTGTCTATTTGACAAAAAGAGCTCAAAAATGGATACAAAAGTATCTAGAGATTCGAGGAAAGAGCGAATCTCCTTATTTATTTATTCCTTATCGTGGTAAAAATGCTTCTAAACGTTTGAAAAAGATTTCACCTAATTATTTACAAGAAAGAGTGAAGAAATATCGAGAATTACTAGGTTTAAATATTCCTATTACAGTTCATGGAATTCGTCGAGCTTTCGCTACTTATTTAGCAGAAAAAGGGGCAAGTCCTACCGCAATTCAAATTTTATTAGGACACGAATCTCTCCATACAACTACTCGATACGTTCAAGCATCACAACGCTACGCAGAGAGAATATTTAGAAAATACCATCCTTTGAAAGAATAAATACTATCAGTGTAAAAATAAAAAAACGGGGGCGATTAATACCCCATTCATTCTTCAAGACCTTCAGGTCCGAATGCCTTCCACTTTCCTCTAAGGAAAATTTCACTTCTTGCAATTATACTAGCAGTTAATCTTGCTTCTATTTTGAACA
>CAZICA010000044.1:0-2749 GCA_964537705.1 uncultured Candidatus Saccharibacteria bacterium | reverse complement strand
GCGAGCTTTTAAAAAATTCTGACTTAAAATACCGCCAGATTCATCATGATGGCTTATTGTCAAACACTCCTCCCCCTCAAATAAGTGTAATCATTCCAACTTACAACCGCCCGAAACTTTTAAAAGAAGCACTCTTAAGCCTTAAAAACCAGACTTTTAAAGATTTTGAAACAATCGTGGTAAATGATGGGGGAGATAAAACCGCAGAAAAAATTATTAAAGAAGTAAAACTTCCTAAAATTAGATATTATTATACTTCTCACCGAGGTCCAACTTATGCTTTGAACCGAGGATTGGAAATGGCAAGAGGAAAATATATCGCTTTTTTGGATGATGATGATATATTTTATCCAAAACATTTAGAGCTTCTTTATCAGCGGTTAGAACAAGAAAAAAGTCCAGCTATTGCTTATTCTAATGTCAAAATAAATTATTACAAAGGAGATAAATTGATCAAAACTGAAATTCGCCGGATAGAAAAAATAAACTCAGAAAAAGCAATAATTAAATCTATCAACACCCCTATTATGGTTTCTCGGAAATGCTTTGAACAAGTAGGAAAATTTATGGAAGCTTTAGCAATGGATGGTTGGATTAAAGAAATGTGGTTTCGGCTTTATAAATCTTTTTTATTTTATCATGTTGATGAAATTACCTATGAATATAGAAATTTTCTCAATTCTTCTCAGCTTTCAAGACAGGATCCTTTTATTCGAGAATATTATCGGAATTTAGCACTTTATCTACATCAGGTGATAAAACTTTTTAGCTTTCCTCAACATTTAGGAGAAGAAAAATTTTACCATCAATCTATAAAGGAATTATCTAAGTTATTAAAAAAATATCCCCAAGTGCTTCAAGCTTTACGATTAAGAAATTATTGGACTTCCCAAAAAATTTATGGATTTTTTTATGACCACTATCAAATTTTCAAAAAAATAGGAAAAAATCAAATTGCACTAGATTTTCTTAATTCTGCATTAAGCCTTAAACCTTTGGAACCGAAACTCTGGATAAAATATATCTCATTTTTAAAAAAATGATATATCAGTCTATTAAACAATCAAAAGTATCTTTCCAAAAAATTCATTTAATTTTGCTCATTATCTTTTATTTGGGCTTCTTAGTCCACCTAACAAATTTTGAATATCTTTTAGCCCCTGATTCAACTGAATATCTAAGATTAGCCGAAGAGATAAAATCTGGAGAATTCTTTCAAAAAGAATATGACCTGAATAAAGGTTTTTGGCTTGCCCGTAAGAGACCACCACTATATAGCTTTCTTTTAGCAGGATTATCGTTTATCTTTTCCGATATAATTTTTTGGGGACATGTTCTTTCTATTCTTTTTTCTATTGGCTCCCTGATATCCATCTATTATTTAGGAGAAAAATATTTATGTAGAGGAGCCGGTATTTTCGCTGGATATCTTTTTATTTTTAATCCTTTAATTCTTCGTTATGCTAGTTTTATCTTGAGAGAACCATTTTTCACTTTTATCTACATACTCTTTTATATTTTAGCATTTCTTCAAATGCGGAAAAAAAATTTTTTTATGAGCTTTTTAACTGGAATTCTTTCTGCTATAGCTTATAATATAAAAGAAGCTGGTTTGGGACTTTTTTTAATTTTGCTCTTTTTTTCTGTCTTCTATTGGAGCTTTTTTTCTCCAACTCCTAAAAAAAGATTAATTTTTCTCTCTTTTGCTCTTATTTTGGGTTTTTTAACTTTTTCTTTTCCTTTCTGGTTTCATATTAAAATCCACACAGGTAAATGGAGTCTTTCCCCACGAATTTCTATTCATTTGATAAAAACTAACGCTTTATCTAACTCTTCCCAATTTATGTATTCCAGTAAAAATGTCATCAAAGCTTCTTGCCCTTTAAATCGCCTTTTATTAAATAAATATTATAAAAGAAAGCTTACGATAAGCGGAGACTATTTTTATCAATTTATAAAGAATATTAGTGAAATAATATTTGGAGGAATATTCCTCCATTTCTTTTTTTTAATTAAAGAAAAGAAAAATGAAGAGATATTTTTTAGCACCTTTTTCCTAAGTGGAATTATCCAATTGATTCTTTCTTATGGATTTTTTACCCCGAGGATGGTAACGGAACGATATGTTTATCCAGTTTTACCCTTGGGGATGCTCTTAGGCTCTTCCGGGTGGAAAAAATTAAGTAATTTAATATTATTAAGACTGAAACACTTACCTGAACAAAAAATAAAAAATTGGGAATTTATTTTAATTTTTATTTTTATCATTTATTTTATAGATCAAAAACCCGCTTTTTTTAGAGTAATAAGATATTTAACAGATTTAGAAAACCACTCAGAAATAATAGCAAAAAAGGTAGCAGAAATTTTCAAAAGTTCATATTTAATTGGCGATTCAAAGAAAATTGTTCTTTCCTATTATCAATATTTTCCTTATTATTTTAATAGTGATTTTATCAGAATTCCTAATACCTATCCAGAATTAAAAAGTTTAATAGAAGCCTCTAAAGCTGACTATTTATATGTAGATAGTATTGTTTTAAAAAAGCGTAGACCTTTGCTCATTAATCTAATTTTGGGCTATCAGCCTCCTCCCGAATATCAGGTCTATCCTCTTAAAAAAAATAAATTTTTAATTGTCCAAAATTCTATGAGTTCAGGCGAGAAAAAGCCTTTTAATTATAAAATTGCTTTTTCAAAATTTTTTCCACAATATCATCGCATAATAACAATTTATGATTTGAAATCC
>CAZICA010000043.1:0-2750 GCA_964537705.1 uncultured Candidatus Saccharibacteria bacterium | reverse complement strand
CAGGAATTTATAGATTTACTCCGCTGAAAGCGGAGTTTTCTTTTGAGATTTGACAAAAAAATTTTTTTTGATAAAATAAGGTTAGTAATTTTCCGCAGACAGCAGGTGGGAAACTTTCCATAAATCCTGCCGAGGAAAATTAATTTCTTTTAAAGTCTGCGGAAAGCAGACTTTTTTAAAATAGCTATGGCAAAGACAAGGGCAGAAAAAGAAAAAATTGTAAAAGATATAATAGAGAAGCTTTCAAAAGCAAAATCTTTGGTTTTTACTAATTTCCAAGGGCTTCCAGTTGCTGAGATAGAAGAGATAAGAAAGGAACTAAAGAATAATTCATGTGAATATCAAGTAGTTAAAAATACTCTTTTTAAAATTGCTTTAAAAAACGCAGGATATAAAGATAATTTTGAAGAAATTTCCTCAGGACCTTTAGCAGTTACTTTCGGATATAAGGATGAGATTAGTCCTTTTAAATTAATTTCAAAACTTTCAGCCAATTATGAAGCATTGGAAATAAGAGGCGGAATTTATGAAAAAAAATTTATTCCGAAAGAAATGGTTGAACAACTAGCTAAAGTTCCTACTCGAGAGGAATCTTTAATCAAATTAATCGGTGTTTTAAATTCTCTCCCTTCGGGATTAGTTTATATTTTAGAAGGCAATTTGAGAAAATTAATTCTTATTCTTAAAAATATAAGTGAAAAAGAATAAAGGAGATTCCAATGGCTGAAGAAACTAAACAACAACAAGATGAAGAAAAAAAAGAAGAAAAGAAAGAAGAAGTAAAAGAAGAGAAAAAAGAAGAAAAGAAACAAGAGGAGGAGAAAAAAGAGGAAGAAAAAGAGGAGAAAGAAGAAAAAGAGGAGAAAGAAATAAAAGCTTCGAAAAAAATTTTGGATCTTATTTCTGAGATTGAGAAATTGAATTTAGTGGAACTTTCAGAACTGGTGAAGGCTTTAGAGGAAAAATTTGGAGTTACTCCTGTTGCTCCTGTAGCAGCTGCACCTGCTGCAGCTCCATCTGAAGAAGCAGCACCAACAGAGGAAAAATCTACTTTCACCGTAGTTCTTGCTCAAGCTGGTGAGAAAAAGATTGAAGTAATTAAGGCTTTAAGAGAAGTTACAGAATTAGGGTTAAAGGAAGCAAAAGATTTGGTTGAAAGTGCTCCTCAGACCATTAAAGAGAATGTAAAAAAAGAGGAAGCAGAAGAGATTAAAAAGAAATTAGAAGCAGCAGGAGCAAAAGTAGAATTAAAATAATAAAAATTAATGGAATTTAAAATTTTAAAGAGAGACAAGAATAGTAAAGCCAGAAATGGAGTAATAAAACTTCTCCATGGTGAGATTTTAACTCCCTGCTTTATGCCTTGTGCTACCCATGGTGCAGTTAAGACGCTTTCTCCTTTAGAGTTAGAAGAAATTGGCGTTCAAATCCTTTTATCAAATACCTATCACCTTTATTTAAGACCGGGAGCTGAGAAGATCCGATTTTTAGGGGGTCTTCATTCATTTATGAGATGGGAAAAACCCATTTTGACTGATTCAGGAGGTTATCAAGTTTTTTCTTTAGCAAAAGAGAAAGGAAAAAAATTAGTAAAAATAAAAGAAGATGGCATAGAATTTCGATCTCATCTGGATGGATCGATTCATTTTTTTTCTCCTAAAAAAACAATAGACATCCAATTAAAATTAGGTTCTGATCTATTGATGGTTCTTGATGAATGTGTCCCTTATCCAGTTTCAAAAATTTATGCAAAATTAGCACTTGAGCGCACTAATCGATGGGCTAAAGAAAGTTTAGATTATTTTAATTTAAAAACCTCTAAATTAAAATCAAAGCCTGCTTTATTTGGAATTATTCAAGGGTCGGTTTATAAAGATCTACGAAAAAAAGCTGTAGAGTTTATAACCTCTTTAGGATTTGATGGAATAGCTATTGGGGGACTTTCAGTAGGAGAAGGAAAGAGGAAAATGTATAAAGTACTAGATTGGGTAATGGAAGAATTAAAAGATTTTTCAAAACCGGTTTATCTAATGGGAGTTGGAGCTCCTGAAGATATTTTAGAGGCAGTTGATAAAGGGATTGATATGTTCGATTGCGTCCTTCCTACCCGTTTAGCCAGAAATGGAGCTGTATGGAATGAAAGAGGAAGAATTAATTTGTTTAATGCTAAATATAAGAAAGATAAAAGACCGATAATGGAAAATTGCGATTGTTATACTTGTAGAAACAAATTTTCAAAAGCTTATTTAAGACATTTACTTATAGAAAACGAAGTTTTAGGGATTAGATTGACAACCATTCATAATCTAAGATTTATTATCCGACTAATGGAAAAAATAAGGGAAGCAATAAAGGAGGACAAGTTTAAAAATTTAAAACAAAAATTTTTAAAAAATTGGAAAAAAATGTAAAGGAGGTGAGAGTTATTGAATTGGATTTGGGGATTTTTAGGATGGACGTTTTTAGGGTTTTTAATTTTAGAGTTTGAGTTACTCTTCTTTAAGAGATTAAACAACGGAAAAACAAAAGAATTTTTTGCCCTTTTTGGCGAAGCGTTTAAGATGGGCCCTAAAGAAATTACGGTTACCTTTTTAGAAATTAGTTGCGCTGCAATCACCTGGCCTATTTATAGTTTGCTCATTTTCCTTCAAAATTTTTTCTAGGGGCTTTTAGCCCCTTTTTAAATGCATTCAGAAAAATTGTGACGTATTAATTTGCCATGGCAAAATAAGTGGTTACAATTTAAGGAA
>CAZICA010000042.1:0-3154 GCA_964537705.1 uncultured Candidatus Saccharibacteria bacterium | reverse complement strand
GTAAAAAGCCCTGCTGACATTGGAAATAAAGTGAAAGAAGTTCTAAGCTGAAATTTATAAACCAGTTAAAGTTTAATTATTTTGTTTTTTATAATTAATTATTAAAGTCGAAGTAATACTATCAAAAATTCCAGTATTTAATTCTTCTATTAAGAAATTCAATAAATAATTACCCGGAAAAAATTCGTCAGTATATAAATTTAAAAGGAATAAATGGACATTTTCTTTTTTATAGTGGTTAACAATTGACATATTTAAGGGAATTTCTTTACTTATTGCCTCATTAATAAGAGTAACATAAATTTTAATTTCTGGATTTAAAATGTTATTAGTCTCACATCTTACAAGAGCTAAAATTGTATTTGTTCTCTCCTTCAATTCTCCTATAAGAGGAGAATACTGCGAAATATCAAAAGGAAAAATGTTTAGGAGATTCAAATAATCTGCCTTATCTTTTTCCTGATAGTTTAAATAAACTGAATTTTTTACTGGAATAAGCAAAAGAGGAGGATAGATCGTTAATCTTCCTTTTATTTCTTCGGGAACAGTGAAAAATAGAGTACCAATCGCTGATTTTCCTGTTTCTAAATTTCTAATAACTATTCGACATTTATATTTTCCAGGAGAAATAGAAGAAATAAAGTAATAAAAAACATTTTTTTCCTGGAGGTCTAAAAAATTTCTTTCGAGTCTTTTCAACTCTTCGATATTACCCTGCCTGTTAAAAATAAAACTCACTATTTCTACTTTCTTCCCTGCAACTTCTCTTAAAACTTCAATCGGTATTTTAGCAATTATTAATGCTTTTGACCCATTATCATAAAAAGGCAATACTTCTAAAGGAAACTCTGGAACAATTTGATAATGAGGCTTTTCGCTAAAAGCTAAATCAGCAAGATGAAGCTTTTTCTCAAGTTCAGTATATTTTGCAAATGGTTTTGGATTGAAATACCCGCGTTGAGCAAAAATTTTACACCCTTTTCTTTTTACTTTTACTTTTATTTTATGATATTTTCCATCAAATTTCTCATCAATGTAATAACCCAGAACATAATATGAACTGGTTAATTTATGAATTTCTTCCATAATATTTTGGTAATTACGCGTGTTTCCAAAATATTTTCCTCCTGTGCCCTTGGAAAGGCGTTTTAAAGAATAGCTTCCTGTCATCTCGTCATCTTTATAAACAATTGAAGCTAAATCCTCAACATTTAAAGTGTATATTCTACAATTTGAAGAAGATAATTCTTTAATCATTTCTTCGTATTTTCCTCTTAGATACGGATCTCCAAAACTGGTGTGTCCAATTGAACCAAAAGGTGCACCTATTCCATATAACAATGAGCTATAAACTCCGGATGAAAAAAATATAATATTTTTCACACCAGAAATATATCGCAGAGCTTTTCCTAACTCCTTTATCTTTTTTAAATAGTCAAGAATTTGATAATAATATATAGAACTTCTTTTAGGGACTCTTATTCTTGGCATTGAAGCCTGCTTTTGAAATCCAACATCTAACGACTGGCTTTCTTGACTTGCATCCCCCAATGAGTGTCCAGTAACTGCCTGCCAGTATTTTGCTTCCATATCCTCAATTTTTCCTATAAGTTCCTTTATCCCGATTTCTTTTATAAGGTTTATAATTCTCTCATGGTCTTTAGTTAAATATTCATAAAAAGTTAAACCCCTGAAAACTGAATAACTAAGTAGTCCTACTTCATCCATGGGCTGAAGCTGATTTTTTATAAAATGCAATGCAGCTTCTTTTGACTTTTTTATTCCTTTTGGATTATTGAAAGCAAAATCAAAAAATAAAAAGAATTTACGAGGCATTCTTAAATTTTTCCCGGGAAAATCTACTCTTGTTTGTTGAGTTTTTGTGTTAGATTCGGGAAAAATATGTTTTTCAAAATGAGCAATTGGTTGGAACTTTCCATTATCATAAATTTCAAAATCAGATTGGGTTAAATCCGTGACTGGATTTCCTTTTTCATCAGTAACATAGACTTCTATCAGCTTTAAAGTTACAGTCACTTTATAGTGAAAACTTTGGTCAATTGACTTAGATTTTAATCCTAAGTTAAATAATAAAGTTGCAAAGACTATTATTTTAAAAATTTTTTTCATTGGTCTTAATATTCAACTTCTACCTTTACAGTAAAAAACCTATAATTATCATAACTTATTATTGTTTCTGATTTTTTGATCAATTTTTTCCCATATTTCATCATTATGTAGTTTTCTTTAAAAACTGTTTTACTTGGAAACCTTATCCCATTCTTTTCTGCTTCGTAGAAATGAATAACTGTGAAGACCGGTTTCAAATACTTTTGTGGAATCTTCTCAAAACCGATCAAGGATTCCTGTTCAATCTCTATTTTTAAAATACTGAAATCTTCTTTATCAATCCATACTTTACCGTAATTTATTTTCTTGAAATTTTTTTTATCCTTGGGCAAAGCTCTGATTACAATAATTTGTCTTCCATTTATTCTCTCCTGTTTTATTATTTTATATTCATAATTCTTCTGCCAATTCCTGGATAAAAATTGAATCGGAGCAAAAACCGGTCTTATTGAATAAAAACGCTTAGTTTTTAGAGGAGCATTCTTCACATATACTTTCCTTCCATTTTCTTCCAGTAATATTCTTTTTTCCTCAATTTTATTCCCTCTTTTAATCAACTGATAATCGTAAATATAGGTGTTTCTTTCTATTTTAGAATAATAGGTTATAGTGCTAAATATTGAATGAAGGGACATTGTTAAATAAGAGGGGATTATATATATTTTTTCCTCAATTATTTCCTTACAGATAAAATTAAGAGATAAATTCGCCAAATTTTCACAATAATCAGCACATTTTTTCAGAATTTCATGTAATTCTTCTTGTTCAGGCGAATAATATTCTGGAATTAAAAAAAGAAAAAATATTTGAATAAGTGATAAAAATATCAAATAATTTTTTCTGGAAACTTCAACACCCATTTTCCCCTTTTCTCCTCTTTCCCTTTTTAAAAATAGTTAAAACTTAAGATACTGTCAAGCCTAACTTTGAATCTATATAATTAACTACTGTAAGATTTTGAAAAGCAATTTAATTTTTTCATTCTTTCTTTCCTACAATGTAACCATAACCTATATAATCATCA
>CAZICA010000041.1:0-3221 GCA_964537705.1 uncultured Candidatus Saccharibacteria bacterium | reverse complement strand
ATGAAAATCAAGGATGCTTTAAATTGGGCTGAAAAAGAGCTTAAAAAAGCAAAAATTAAATCGTATAAACTAGACGCTTTAGTTCTTCTTTCTTTTGTTTTAAATAAACCAAAAGAAGAAATTTTGGCTTCTCAAAATACTGAAATTTCACCAAAAAGACTTGGAAATTACAAATCTCTTATTTATCGTCGTTCTTGTCATGAACCGATTGCTTATTTAACTGGCCAAAAAGAATTTTTTGGGTTTAATTTTAAAATTAATAAATCTGCTTTTATTCCCCGTCCTGAAACAGAACTTCTAATAGAAGAGGTTTTAAAAGAAATCATAGAAGAAGAAAAACGAAAGGCAAAACAAACTGGAGAATTATTTTTGATTAATAAAAATACAAAATTACCTTTTAATTTAAGTTTCAAAAAACTTATAATTTGTGATGTAGGCACAGGATCTGGTAATATAGCTATAACTTTAGCGAAATATCTGCCTAGATCAAAAATATTCGCTATTGATATCTCTGAAAAAGCTCTCCGATTGGCAAAAGAAAATGCAAAATTAAATAAAGTTAAAAATATTACCTTTCTTAAGGGAAACCTAATGGAACCAATTACTTTAAAATCAGATATAATTTGTGCCAATCTCCCTTATATTTCTAAAAAGGAGATAAAAAATCTTCCCCAAGAAATAAAAAATTACGAACCTAAAGAAAGTTGGTTTGGTGGAAAAGATGGTCTTGAAGTTTATAGATGTCTAATTCCTCAACTAAAGTCGAAAATAAAACCTGGGGGAAAAGTATTTTTAGAAATAGGATGGAATCAGAGTAAAAAAATTATTGAACTTCTCAAAAAATATTTCAAAAACGCTCATATCAAAATAAAAAAAGATCTCTCTAAAAGGGATAGAATTGTTATTGTGAGACTAAGAAAGGAGGTGAAAAAACTTGGAAAAAATTGAATTTAGCGAATTTCTTAGAAAAGAAAGAGAGAGAAGAGGTCTTGGAATAAACCAGCTTGCTAGATTAACAGGACTTAATCCTGCAACTATTTCAAAACTTGAAAATAAAAAAAGAAAAAATCCTGATCTTCGAGTAATTAAAAAACTTTCTAATGCACTTGAAATTCCTCTTTTGACTTTACTCGAAATTGCTTATCCCTTTTTATTTGAAGAAAAAAAGGGGCTTTAAAGGCCTCTTTTTTATTCCATTTCTCCCAATCTAACTTTAACTCGTTTTTCTTTTCCATTTCTTAAATACAAAATTTCGATTTCATCTCCCGGTTCATATTGACTGATCAAAGAAGAAAGTCCTTTATTTTCGTCTATTTTTTCATCATTTATAGCTATAATTATATCCCCTTCTCTTAAACCGGCTTTTCTAGCTGGACTGTTTGGTATAACTGCTGGTTCTTTATAACTAGAACCTCTTACAAGTAAAGCACCTTTATCTACTGGTAAATTATTTAAAGAGGCAAAGTCTTTGGTAATAAGAATGTATCTCACTCCAAGAAATGGTCTTATAATTTTACCCTTTTCTAAATAACTTTTAATTGCCTGTTTCGCAAAATTAATTGGTATAGCAAATCCTATTTCTTGTCCTTGAGTTTCAATCGCGGTATTAATTCCTACTACTTGTCCTTCCAAATTTACTAAAGGCCCTCCCGAATTTCCGGGATTAATTGCTGCATCTGTTTGAATCAATCCTTCAAATCGAGAAGCTTGGCCTAAAAAATCTGTTGCAGTAATTGCCCGTGCTCGCGCTGAGACAATACCTGAGGTTACTGTATTAGCATATTTTCCCAAAGCGTTTCCTATAGCTATCACTCTTTGACCAATTTTAAGCTTATCAGAATCTCCTAATTCAACTACCGGCAAATTCTTAGCATTGATTTTTACCAAAGCAATATCTCCTAAAGGATCTAATGCTACTATTTTTCCTAAATAATTTTTCCCATCGGATGTAATTATCGTAAGTTCGTTTATTCCCTTTACCACATGCTTATTAGTAAGAATTAAACCGTCAGAAGTGAGAATAAAACCACTACCTTTTCCCTTTTGTTGAAAAACTTCTCCCCAGAAAGAAAGAATGTCTCGTTTGGTCACTATAGATACTACTGCTGGAGAAACTTTTTCTACAGCTGAAATAATTGCAGAATTTTCTTCAACAGTTACTTTCTCCTCTTTTTTAATAATAACTTTTCCTTCTTCTGAAACTACTGGAATTTTTCCTGTTTTAAATAAGTAATACCAAATCCCAAATCCACCAGAAGTTCCTGCTATCAAACCAAAAAAAATAGCCAATAAAAGAGTTATAAATATGGCTTTTTTCATCGTTTGATTCCTGTTATGTAATCACCAAATCTTGAAATTAATTTTCCAATAACTGGTAAACCACCAAATAAATTAATCAGATAAGAAACAAGAGAAACAAAAATCACTGTCAAAATTGTCATACCTATCACTGTTCCAAATCCCCAAGCAACACCTCTTAAAAAATTAGTCCAGAAAATTTTCCAAGGGTTTTTAAAATAGACGCCATATCTTTCTATTACTTGAGCTAATTTTAAAGCACCGTTTTTCTCTTTTTCTTTCATTCCTCTTCTTTTGTAGCTTCCTTAATCTCCTCTGCTATCTTCTTTGCTTCTTTTGCTAGTTCTTTTGTCTTTTCTTTCAATTCTTCGGCAAGTTCTTTTCCTTTCTCCTTCAATTTTTTAGCCTTTCTTCCCCAAATTCTTCGAGTAACTTCTCCTTTTCTTGGAGCATATAAAAGACCAACGACTGCTCCTATAATACTTCCCCAAATTACTCCTTTTAAAAAATACTTTAATCTTTTCATAATTTCCTCCATAATTTTTTAAAAAATTATCCTTCTTCCTCTTCAACGATAAATTCTGTATCCCTCTTTTTTTCTTTTCTTTTTGCAATAAGTTCAACTAGTTTTTTAAAAATAAAAGTGATGTTTGAGATGGTATTTAACGAACCACTTAAAGATTTAATTCTTTCAGCAACTTCATTTATGGCATCATTAATATCTTGAAATCCTTTGTTTACATTTTCTGTTGTTTTCCTTATATTAATAAGCACTCTAGTTAAAGCTCCAAGAGCAATGCATAAAAATATTACCAAAATTGAAAATCCAACTGCTAAAACTATAAATAAAATATCTTGAACTGTCATTTTTTCTCCTTAATTAAACTCGTATAAATAATAACAAAATAAAATTCCCTTGTCAA
>CAZICA010000040.1:0-3398 GCA_964537705.1 uncultured Candidatus Saccharibacteria bacterium | reverse complement strand
ATTAAAATAGTGTGCCTGTGTTTGGTTACTGGTGCTATCCTGCTCGCTGCAGGATATCTAAAAAATAGCTAAGATTCTTTATTTGTGAGTTTTTTTACTTTGAATACTACTTTTTTATAATAGGCGAGTAAATCGGCATGTTGGATATTTAGAACACCCAAGAAACCATCTTTTCCTTTTCGGATTGAATTTCAATTTCATAAGAGATCCACATTTCTCACAGATGAGATATTTTTCGCCGAAGATTTCCTTTATGATTTCATAGGTAACTTTCTTTTTTTCTTTACATTGAGGAAATTTACTACAAGAAATAAAAATCCCACAAGAACCTCGCTTGATCACTAAAGGATGTCCTTTGGAACAAAACCCTATACCTTTTTTATTTAATTGTTCAATCCTTTCATTTATTACTTTCTCTTCCATTACTTTTTGTACATTAATTCCACAAAGCTTTAATATTTCATTTGAAAATCTTTTTTTCTTCGTTGTAAATCTTATCATAAGTTCTGAAGTGTTTCTATGAGAAAGAATATTAAGGCTTCCATGCCAGATAATTTTTTTATCTATAATTGCTAATTTCTCGTGAGAATAAGGCTTAAATACAACTTCCACGCCTACCTTTTTTAAGGCAGTTAACAATTCTTCACCATTCTCTGAAGAAATTTTTTGTTCTTTGAAGGGCTTTGTGATGAGAAAAACTTTTACTTGTTTTTCTTGAAGTATTCTGAATATTTTCTCAAAAGTCACAATTCGATTAGTCGTAATAAAAGGGCTTACTATTATAACTTCTTCTTCCGCTTCCAGTAAATCTTTTTTAAACGCTTTATAAAAAAGAGATTGATCACAAAGATATGGTTTTTTATCATCTACTTTTAAAATTTCAGTTTCTTTAAAATGATTCTTTAGGAAGGAAAAAAATTGCTGAGCACTGATTTTCAGATGTTTTTTCTCGACTTCTTCTAATATTTTTCTAAGAACACTTTTGGCTGCGAGCTTTCTTTTAAGATACTGAAGATTTGCCACAATGATTAATTTTGCTTTTGTTCGAGTAATAGCTACATTTATTAATCGCATTGCTTCACTATTAAACCCTCCATTTAGCCATTTGATTTTCCTTATCGGTCCTTCTACTAAATCTAGTATTACTAATTCTGCCTGTTTACCTTGAAATTTGTGAATAGAAGCTGGTCGTACTTTTTTGAAATTTTCGTTAAAAATCATCTTTTCACTTATCAATTTGTAAAGTAAGTTGTTTTGAGCTCTGTAAGGGGTAATAATAGCTATATTTTCAACTCCATCTGATAAAGCTTTTTCTGCCAAGAAAACAGAAAGAAAAGCGCTATAAATATTAAAAGGAGATTTATATGAAGCACTTTGAGTGCACCATGGGTTAAATTCTGAAGTATCGCAGATGACTATTTTTTCTCCACGAAAAGGCTCCGAGTTGATAATTAATTCTTCTTTTTTCTTTTCTTTGTGAGTTTTTTCCGCAGAAATTAGATAGCCTTGGTATATTAGACGGTTTACTACTTCTGCAATTTCTTTTGGCATTCTTCTTTGTTCTTTTAGTATTACTATGCGATTTTCTTTTTCCTTTCTCTCAATTTTTTCAGTAATACCTGCTACTTGAAAAATATTTGTTTTAAGCCATTTCTTTACTAATTCATTATTTGACATTGCTATAGGAGGTAATTGTTGAAAATCTCCCACGACTATTACTTTTGAAGTAGCCAGCCCACAAATTAAAAATAGTGCAGGGAGTGGCGCCATACTCGCTTCATCTATTATTACAACATCATAGAGTCTGTTATATATACTCTCCTTGAGATATGCCTTAGTAAGAGTTGTCGCGATGAGTTTAGATTCTCTGATTATTTCATCTTCCAACTTTTGGATCTTTTCTTCAATTTTCCGTAATTCTTTTTCAATTTCTTTAATCATATTTTTTCGCTTTTCTTCTTCTTGTGTTAATTGCTTTTCGCTTAAATTTTCTCTTTCGAGATCAAATAAAAATTTCAATTTGGACTTCTGGTTTTCATATTCTTTTTCAAATTCACAAACTTCTTTTTTTCGAATTTTGTATGCCTTATAAAGACGAAATAACTCAATGCGTAATTGATCACGAATTTTAAATGAGTCTTCTAATGAACTTTTCAATTTTTGAGGGTTTAATCTGAGTAAAAATCTAAGGAAAGGATGAGCTTGTTTTGCTTTATTAAGTTTTTCCTTTAAGTTTTCAATTTTTTCTTCTGATTTTTTTATTTCTATTTTTTTCTCCCGGATTAAATTTTTTACTCTTTGAAGTTTCAGTAAAGCTTTCTTTCTTTTTTCATCAAGGTGTTTTAAAAATTGAATCAAGTTTAGAATATGTTTTTCTTTCCTCAATATTTCTCTAAACTGCTCCCTTTTCTTCTGTAATGCCATACTTTTACATTCCACCCATTTTTCCACACTCAGTTCTGGAAAGTTAGAGAACAAATCTTTATTTTCTAAAGAAGGAGATCCCACTCTTAAAATTTTTCCTTCCAAATACTTTTCGTCATTTCTAAGAAGTTTTGCTATTCGTTCGATGGCATTATCTATCGCAACATTAGTATGAGATACTAGTAAAATGTTTTTATCTCTTAGTAACAATTCGCATACTAGATAAGAAAGCAACGTAGTTTTGCCTGTTCCTGGTGGTCCCCACACAAAAGTTACTTCATTTCCTAAAGATTTAGCCAGAGCTCGTTTTTGTTCTTCAGAGATAGAGAATTCTATTTTATTGAAATCAGTTAAAAATTGATTGTCTTCTCCTATTGAGCTTTTTTGAAAACCAAAAACTTTCATAGCCATCTCGATATTAGGAGGAGGCTGTTTAGAGTTTATTTTGAGTATTTTCTCGTATAGAATCTCTAGTAAGAAGTAGGTACTGGTAGTAAGAATAACTTGAGGAACTTTTTCTCCCAAATTTTTTTCCAGTTCGAGCTGCACTTTTACTCCGTCTATCGTAATAATATTTCCCTTTAGCGTTTCATCGTTGTATCTGATCGCAATGGGTGTGTCATCGTTTAATTCTATTGGAGTTTCAGTGACGAATTCATAGATAAACCGATTTCCTTGAACGCTTATTAGTTTTCCATCAAATAAAAAAATTTTAACGTTACCTCCGCTTTTCTTTATGTGCTCTATTTCTTCTATCAGCGCCGTTTTAAATTCTTTAAAAAGCAATTCTTTGTTCATTATTCACTTTAAATCTCAAACTCAAAATTTATTATATCTGAATTTCACAAAACACTCAAAAAACAATCCCATAATTTCGCTTTGATTAATTTTGCAAAAGAAAAATCTTTAAGAAAAGATGTTGAAAGTATCATAAAATCAGTTGAAAATGATAAAGAGTATTATGTAAAGAAGGC
>CAZICA010000039.1:0-3639 GCA_964537705.1 uncultured Candidatus Saccharibacteria bacterium | reverse complement strand
AAGAGAAGGCTATTTCTCTCTTTGCACCATGAGGGCTATAGGGGTGGGATAACTATATATAACAGGCTCTCGAGATTTCTTGATGAACCATCTGTTTTAAACAGACTTGACCTTGAAGGGCTAGAGGTTGATTCATTTTCCGGGGATACCTTTTATACCAGGGATCAGCTCCTTGAAAGACTTTAATTGTCTCTACCATCCCAGAGATATTAATTTATGTTACCAATCTATCGCAGTTCTTGTCTTAGTTAGTTCATCATGAACATAAATTCTAATCAGGTGACCTGTCGTTGTACGAGTAGTTTGTTGTATTCCATTTTCCCATAATTCATAAAGCTGTTTACCAACGGGGTTGTTCTGGATAAAATCATCAAAGGGCCAATCATAGCCGACTCCAGTAGGGGATCTAGAATCTTTCTAAGGTCACGACCAATAAGATGCATCAATTTACCACCTCCTTTGGTATTCTCCTTTAGCCGAAGTTCCGAGCGGAGCGAGGAATTTGGGCCAGGCGTTAGGGAAATCGGATATGCATCTGTTAAACCACCGCGATAGGGGCAAGCCACGATAGTGGGGAAGCGTTTCGCTTGGCGGTATAAAGTCTAATCCTCCTTCAATCGTCTTATAGGTATCTGTTTGACAGTAAATTTAGTGGCAAACTTTTTCGGCGGTACTTCTTCTTTGCCATATCCTGCTTCTGAAACTACTATCATAGGCATTTCAATTAAATAATGCCCTCTTTCAATGAATGCGTTTAAATCCTCGATGGCTTCTCTTAATCCCGGCTTTTCGCCTTCTATTGGTATTGGTAACCTAACCTCAACTTTTGTCCCGAATATTTTTAAGGTTATCTCAATCCACAATATACTGTCAGGTCTATCTTTTTTATGAGTATCTCGAGGATTTAGAGAGAGAATAATATCCGCATTTCCTATTTTAAAAGTTTCAGTTCCCTTATATTTTAGAAGAGCATTATATATTTCACTTTCTTTAACTTCAGGCATTTAACTCTCCTCCTTTAAACCTTTCAAGAAAATTGGACGTAAACGTTCCAGAGATTTTTTGACATCATCTAGTTCAATATCAACCGGGAAACTTTCTTCACCTCTTAGGAATTTGAAAATCCTCATTCCACTTTCGTCAAGGTGTTCTAAACTTTTCTTTTTTATTTCTTCTAAAAGTTCTTGGAGTTCTGGCAGAGTTTTTTCGTGTAATTCCGACTCCTCTGACGTTTCGCTACCGAATGATTTCAAAACAGACAAATACATTTTTATCTCATCGATTAATCTTTCTTTTTCTCTAGTATATTCATTTTGCATTTTCTCGATAAGAGTTTGGGCATCTTTATGGGATTTACCTTTTACCTTTTCTTTAATTTCTTTTTCTAGGAGTCCAAAATCATCTACTAGGTTGTTAATTTTTTCATTTAGGTCATTTAAGTCGATTATAAGTTCCTCAAATTTAACAGAATAATCTATAGAAATCTCAGAATTATTTAAATAATCAATATTCGAAAGGACTTCTTCAGCATCATCTATAAAACTCGTGTCTCTTAATACCCTTATTATAAGTTCTCGCTTAAATTGTTCATCTAAATCTTTACTCTTTTTCATAATCTCTTTCAGTTGCGCTTCAATACCTAAAATGTCTTGTAGTTGTTGGATGACATTTTCAGGGATCTCAATAAGCCACTTTTCTATTTCTTTTACTACAATGTTTGAAATACTTTCATCAATTCTATTTTTTATTTCTTTAAAATGACCCAAAATACCGTCAATAAGTTCTGTATCCTCAAAAATATCATCAGGTATCCTTTCTACACTTATTCCTATTTTTTTCAATTTTTCTTTGTTTTTATGTCTTAACGGGTTAGTAACTGCTCTCTCCAGAGACCCTATAAACTTCTTAACTTTATCCTCAGACCAGTCGGTTATTGTGGTGGGAAGCATTTTTCTTTCCTTAGGCGATATTCCCCTAGATTTCTCTATCAAAATATCTAATTTTTTGGAAATCTCTTCAGCAGTCCAAATTTTTCTTTGAATTATATCGTTGATATTTTCTACCATTTTAATCTTTAATCTCCTCCCTTTATTTGACTTAGCTTATCATCTATACTACCTAATGTATCTTCCAACTCGCTTATTTTCTGAGAAATTTCATCCAAGTATTCCCTGTTTTCTTTAGCTCTTTCTTTGATATCTTCTAAACTAAGTGTACCTTCTGTCTTTGTATTTTCTTCAACTATTTTGTCTAAATCCTTCTTTTTTAATCCTAAGAATTTCATAGCTTTTCTGTATTCTGAGAAATTTCTTTTCAAATTCTCTGCTGATTCTTGTAAATCTTCTAGTGCCCTTTCAGTATCGCCACATAAATCATCCAATTCTGTAATATCATCTTCAATTGCTTCTATATTCTCACTAAGCAGCATAATTATAGATTTTACTACCTCTGAAGACTTGCTGGATCTGTAGATCACTTCTAAGAATCTCTTAAATCCATCAAGAGATTTAACTAATCTTTCGTACCCTCCAAAATGTATCCCATCTAAACCAAAAGTATTTGCTCTTTTTTCCAGATTATAACACTTTTCTAAAGTAGGAATTATCTCATTTTTCAACTTTAGCGATATATTCTGCATTTTTTCTTCTTCTATATCAAAATTTTTTCTGGTTACTCTCCAAATGGCTTCAAGTAAACGATTTACATCTTCGTCGAGGTGCAACTTTAAGAAATCATCGAGCCTAAGTATACGTGCTAAATCTTCTAATTTTTCTTTTTCATCTTTTCTCCAATAGCTTCTCAATCCTTCAATGATCTCGGTATCTCTTATCTTACCGCCCTTTGTTCGATACGGTAACAATCGATCTGGTAGTCTCGTATGTCCTCCCTTTCCAGGCGCATCTCTTCCAGAAATTAGAAATCGCAAATCTCCTATTCCTTTAGCTTCTCTACCGCCTTTGAAAAGTTCCCTAATATCTGCTAACAAAAGCTTCTCCTCTAGCTTTAGATTAGCAAACACTAATGCTACACCACTTACTGCTACTTCTCTATGCCCAATCTGTTTCTTTCCCCATACGTCGTCTGAATATGGAGGTTTCCCTTTGTAAACAAGTTCGGGTTTAGGGAGAGAGTCTTGTACAGTATCATTTAAAGCCTTACCGTAAATCTCAGCTTTTCTAGAAAGTAAAAGATCCTCTTTATTTTCCTTGAATTCTTTTAATATCTCCAGTAAATCTCCGGGAATATTATCAAGTCCTCCAGATGCGCTCAGTAAAAAGTCTGTGAGTAGGTGTGGTAGGTATTCTATTCTAAGTTTGTCTCTATTTTCCAGCCATCTAAGAAGAGGTTCAGTGTCCGTTTTTATCTTTTCTCCATGAGGTAAGAAGCATAAAACACTTTTGCCATCAGGTAATGCTGAATCGAGAAATTCATCTGATTTCCAATACTCCTTAAAATCCCTTTGGGACGCAAAGAAAAGCACAGTTGTATCTCCTTCAGTCCACTTCCATATAGGACGTCCTTGTCCTTCCCATCTTCGTTTCATATCCGCAGGTACATGATTTTTTACAATCGGGTTCATGGTTGGGAATGGAAACAGTTCTCTAATTTCTCCAATTGATAATGGAAGGCCTATTTCCA
>CAZICA010000038.1:0-3645 GCA_964537705.1 uncultured Candidatus Saccharibacteria bacterium | reverse complement strand
ATTCACTTTCTTGTAGGATTAAATATAACGTTGCTCTGGATATATTCATTTTTTTTGCAAGTTCTGTTTTTGATAATCCAGACAACAGCCCTTCTGCTATTTGGTAGTATCTTAATTTTTTCTTTTGTCTAATTTTGTCCATTTTTGTTTATTTCCTTCTAAAAAAAAAGATAATTGCGGTGTTTTAGGCACACCGCAAAAAAGCCCGTCCAGAAGTGAGACTGGACTGTTACATAACTGAAAACAAAAATTAGAAATTAAAGAAGAGGATTCTATGTCCAGACATAATTTTCAATTTTGCCTGACTTCACGATACTAATCGCTTTTTCGTAATTTTCGCCCACTTCAGACAAGAGATTACCAGCAAGCCTAAACGCTTGCGAATAGTCAATGTCTTTGCCTTGTTTTTTAAAATATTTTTCAATCTCATCTATTAAAGTCTCAAGTTTTTTCGCTTCTGCTTCAGCCTGTTCATTTCTTGCCTCTGAATTTATCACAACTATCTCATCTTCAGTTTTATCGTAGGTTAAATAATCGCCAATGTTGTTCTTTGGTTCTCCGTAAATGTCATATAAATCAACTGCTTTAACAAGAGCATCTCTATACTCCAGTTTTTTCCCGTAGTTGTGATTCGCATATTCAATAATTCGGATTGCCAGTCTATCAATTTTCTCATCATAGGATTCATAGATATCTCTTATTTCATCCTTACTACTTACAGCCCTATTATATCCTTTAATAAAATAATCCTTCCGACCTGTATCTTCCAAATCCGAAACTTTCCTTTCATATCGCTTCAAAATCCCACTCATTTTTAAAACTCCTGAATGTAATAAATTGATTTTTCAATTCTGTTCTCAATTTACGCCAAATTATCAAGTTGAAAAAACTTTTTGCCTTTTTCTGTGATGTTGCGACCTGAAATATATCCTTCTTTTATTAAAGTGTTATCGCTTATACCTGTCACTTCCCAGGTTCCATTATATCGCCTTTTTGCCATTCCGACCAGTTCGCTTTTTCGGACCCCGTTTGCGTATTCCCGATTCCTGATTATCTTCAGTTTGTGACTATGCGTTTCACTGTTAAGTATCAAATAGAGTTTTGTTGTGTAATACGTTTTTTTCGGTTTAACATAAAAACTCTGGTTTTTTTTAGACAGATTAGTTTGTTTCTCAAGCCAATCTTGATTTTTTACTTCATTTTCCATTTTATTTAAACTCCTTTTTTTTCTTTTTTTTATATAATATGCTTTATTCTCAATAAACCTATTTAAAACCTAACGAAAACCTAATTAAAACCTATTTATTTTTATATTTTCAATTTCGCTTTCGCTCCGCTCCAGCGATTGCTCCGCAATTTCTTTTAACACATAATCACTTTCCGATTTCTTTTCTTGCTCCAAAACATCAGTAAAAACCCCAGTAGCAAAAAAATTATTCATAAATATAAATTCTTGCTTTTTCTTATGCTTTTGTTTTTTCTTTTCTTTATTCATAACTTCAACCACTATCAAAAATAAAAATATCCTCTATTGAATAACCCTCATAAAAACAAAAACTATCCAAACTCATAATATCCATAAAAATATATCTTTTGTTGTTTAATATTTCCCGTAATTCATTCCTATCCTCTAAATGTTTAGTAATATTATAAAAAATCCCCTTTAAAACTATACGCCTTGTTCCCCGTAACGCCATCTCTATTATATTTTTCTGCTCATCAGTTAAATCTTTAAGTTTGCTTGCATATTTAAGCACTTCTTTTACCCCGTCCAGACCAATAAGATTTCTTACATCAACAATTTTACCCCGACTATTAGTTATTTCATTCCATAAATCAGAAATCTCTTTTTGTGGTATAAATCTACTGTAAATTAAACAATGTATATGCAAATTTAGGCTTTTACTACCAAATTCATAAGCCCCGATAAGCCCCATAACATTATATTTTTTCATAAGTTTTTTTTTCTTTAATCTCCACCATAGCCTATTAAGACATTTATGAAAAAATTGCACATCATCAAATTTATCATCGCTTCCCCGTAAGGTTAAAGTCAACATTCTTAAACGCATATCTCCACTATTACTTAATAATTGCCTTACTAATGGCTCAATCCGTTTATAAATTTTCCAGCTCAATCGCTTTTGACAAGCAGGACAGGTTCTTTTATTGCAAGGAATATAAAAATAGACAACTTTATTCTCTTGCGTATCCCAACATTTTACCACATAGCCATTTGGACAAGTCCAGCCATCATAATATTTAACCTTTACAGGACATTCATTTTTATTTAATACGGATTGTATGATATAACGGTTTTCATTATCATAAAAGTAGCTCAAGTTATGCTTATTAGTATCAAGTGAAGTATCGGAATTTACAGCATCATTGCCAATTAACCCCCAATGTTGCCACGCCGAAAAGACAGACTGCCACTCATCAGATGTTAAAGATTGACCATCAGGTAAGCCGATATTTTTATTGTTGACATCGCAAATAAAATGTGTTACATTATTATTAGGAATGGGATTATTTAGTGTGTTGGCTGGCTCTTGCCAGCCTTCTTTATTTCCATCAATCATTTTTATCTCCTTCTTTATCTCCTTCCTCATCAAATTCTAAAAAAATACCCTGAATTTTACCTTGCTCAATCTCTTTTATAAAATTCTTAATCGCAAAAGAACAAAATCTTGAAATTCCCAATCCGCTTTTATCCGCCAGTATTTTCATTTTTTCAAACTCTTCTGGACTTAACGCCGTTAAACTATTAGAAATAACTAATTTTACATCGTGTCTTTTTTCCATAATATCACCTCTCTTATATAATATAATACTTTTTAGACAGAATGTCAACTATTTTATAAAATTTTTCTCATTTTTTTTTCTCTAAAAAATACATCACACTTATAAAATCTATTATACCTTTTTTACAAACATTCTGGCTTTTAATCCCATTTATTATTTCATTTTCAGCAGGTAAACCAAATAACTCTAAAAGTCCTTTCTCTTTATCAGTTAAAGTGCAACCTTCTTTTTTATTATGTTTCTCTTTTGACCGTATCATAATTCCCATCCTCTTTTTTAACTATCATTTGGATTAAGTCTCCATCAGGTGTTGGGATATACTTTAATTTGATTAAGTTTGTTTTTACATCATCTAAATTAAAAGGCTTCATTCCTAAAATTTCGCATAGCCTCTTTAATAACTTCTTTTTTTCTACGCCAGAGCTTCCTTCTACAAAAGATTTGACCAACTCCTTAATATCGTATTTTTTTTCTTTTTTAAGTTCTTTTGCTACAAGTTCCAAATAAAGTCCATCGTTATAATCAAGTTCAACTGGATAGCCTTTCTCTGGATTTTTCTTTAATTCTCTGGACTTAATCATCTTATAACCCCCTTATCTAAAATTTAATCTCAACATTACAAGACCTTAAAATTCCAAGACATATTTTAACCTTCTCTGAAATTTTTATGTTATTGTCTTTTAGGTATTTCTCTATGTTTTCAATAGTTAATCTTACTAATCTTATATAACTATTCTTTAGACTCTGGTAAAGTTCATTACAAAATCTCTCATAAAAATCTATAAATTCACTTTCTTGTAGGATTAAATATAACGTTGCTCTGGATATATTCATTTTTTT
>CAZICA010000037.1:2041-4059 GCA_964537705.1 uncultured Candidatus Saccharibacteria bacterium | reverse complement strand
GCAGTGAAAAATTTAAAAAAAGAAGGGATTACAAAAGGAGTTTATTTTACAGGAGATATAATGTATGATGCCTTTCTAAAAAACATTAAAATTGCTCAAAAGAAGTCAAAAATCCTTCAAAAATTAAAATTAGAACCAAAAACCTATCTTTTATTAACCCTACATCGTCCCTTTAATGTTGATAATTTGGATAATTTAAAGAAAATTATTGAAGCGGTTCAAGAAAGCGGTGAAAAGGTAGTATTTCCTGTTCATCCCCGAACAAAAAAACAGCTTAAAAAATTAAAAATTTGCAAACTTAAAAACTTAAAAATAATTGACCCCGTAGGATACATGGATATGTTGTTTTTAGAGAAAAATGCAAAAAAAATTTTGACTGATTCGGGAGGAGTACAAAAAGAAGCCTATTGGTTAAAAGTTCCTTGTATAAGTTTGCGAGAGAGAACTGAGTGGATGGAAACCCTCAGAAGCGGCTGGAACATTTTAGTGGGTCGAGATAAAAATAAAATCCAAAAAGCAATCAAATCTTTTAATCCCAGAAAAAGACAATATAAATATTTTGGTAATGGTAAGAGTGCAAAAAGAATTGTCAAAATTTTAATAAATAAATTGTAATTGCCAACCACTTTGATAATGCGCTGATATTCTCCCTCCCCCTCCTTAATCCCCCCTCTGGGAGGGGAAGGATTTAGAGAGGACCCCTTCTGTATCCCCTTTCCCTCCCAAAGGGAGGGGCTACAGAAGGGGGTGGGGTTTGTGAATCTATGCTAAGAGAGAAACGGTTGAAAATTTTGTTTTTGCCAGAGTGGTATCCCTCAGAGAAAAATCCTGTTGCTGGTATCTTTGTAAAAGAACACGCCAAGGCAGTTTCTTTATACAATGAAGTGATAGTGTTATACAGTGAGGGTTGTGAGAAAAATTTAAAGGGAATATGGGAGATTACTTCAGATAAAAAAGAAAATGGCATTCGAACAATTAGAATAAGACACAGAAGGTCTCCTATTCCAAAAACTACCTATTTTATTTATCTTTGGTCTGTATTTAGAGCTTTTCGTAAATTGCTATATGAAGGCTGGGAGCCAGATATAATTCATTCCCATGTTTATTCTGCTGGGGTGCCCGGCGTAATTTTGGGCCGTATTTACAAAATCCCGGTGATCATTACAGAACATTATACTAATTTTGCAACTTATTCTCTTACATTTTTAGAACGAATAAAAGCTAAATTCGCAATGAATAGAGCAAAAATTATTTTGCCTGTTAGTAACGATTTAAGACAAGCCATAGAAAACTATTATGGTATTAAAAACAAATTTGAAGTTGTACCTAATGTGGTAAATACCGAAATATTTTACCCCTCAAATCTCCGGTCTAAAAATAAAAATAATGATAAAAAAAGAATGTTATCTGTGTGCATTTTAACTCCAAGGAAAGGGATTCATTATTTACTAAAATCTTTATCTCAACTTAAACAAAAAAGACAAGATTTTGTTTTAGACATAGTAGGCGACGGCCCAAATAGAAAAGAATACGAGAATCTAACAAAAAATTTAGGTCTTGATGGGATAGTAAAATTTTATGGAAGACAGCCAGAAGTTGCTAGCTTTATGAGAAAATGTGATTTTTTTGTTTTGCCAAGTTTATATGAAAACTTTGGTGTAGTTTATATGGAAGCTATGGCCTGCGGGAAGCCGGTGATAGGAACGAGCGCTGGAGGGTCGCGGGAAATTATTACTAAAGAAGTCGGGAAATTGGTGCCCCCAAAAAATGTAGATGTTTTAGCGGAAGCTATCGACTATATGCTGGATCATTATCAAGATTATTCGCCAGAAAAAATTTCCCAATACGCTAAAGAAAATTTTAGTTATGAGGTGGTTGGAGCAAAAATAGATAAAATTTACAGAGAGATTCTCTATAAAACAACCTAAGTAAATAATATCTATATTTTATTTGAGGTTCTTAAAGACTTAAATGTACTATCCAACCACTTTGATAACAAACTAAACTGATCCCTCCCC
>CAZICA010000037.1:0-1941 GCA_964537705.1 uncultured Candidatus Saccharibacteria bacterium | reverse complement strand
ATCGTTACCAAAGTAGTTGACAATTACAACTAAATAAAAAATGAACAGCATATCAAAAAACAGTGCCATAACCTTTTCATCGCAAATACTAATTTTTGTATCAGGGCTGGTTGCCTCAATAATTTTAGCCAGAACCTTAGGACCGACAGGTAAAGGTATATATGCTCTGATAATTCTTGTTCCTATGGTAATGCTGAAATTAGGCTCTTTAGGTATAGAAGCGGCTAATGTTTATTTTACAGGGAGCAGAAAATACAGAATAAAAGACATTGTCTCTAATTCTTTTTTAACCAGTATCTTGTTGGGATTGATTTTGATCGTTTTGTTTTTCGCAGTATATCATCTAAATATCTTTCAGAAATTTCTTAATTCAAATCAAATTAACCCCTTTTATTTGTGGTTAGTAATTTTAACCATTCCCTTTTCTTTGCTTTCTTTATTCTTAAACAACATTTTTCTGGGAAAAGAGGAAATAATAAATTATAACAAAATTAATATCCTTCAAAGTCTTCTTCAGTTAATAGCGTTTATTATCTTCTTATTGCTACTCAAACAAGGAATATGGGGGGCAGTTATTTCTTATATTCTTACTACTGTTGGTATTGCTTTATTTATTGTTGTTTTAATAAAAAAAATTGCCCAAATTACTCTTTCTTATAATCTAAAACTGTTAAAGGATTCAATTAGGTATGGGTTGAAATGTTATTTTGGAAACCTTGCCCAATTTTTAAATTACCGTTTAGATATGTTTTTGGTAGCAGCATTTCTTACTCCGGCAGCAGTTGGTTTTTATAGTATAGCCGTTGGCATAGCCGAAAAACTTTGGATGCTACCCGCAGCAATTGCTATTGTTCTCTTTCCAAGAGTTTCCTCCTTAAAAGAGGTAGAAGCAAACAGCCTTACGCCCAAAGTAGCCCGTCATACCCTTTTTATTATTTTTATTTTTTCTTTAATCTTAGCCATTTTAGCCCACCCCTTAATAAAAATTCTTTTTGGGTCTGATTTTTTACCTTCAGTAAGCCCATTATTGATATTGTTACCTGGAATTGTGGCTTTAGGAATTTGTAAGGTGTTAACAGCCGATTTAGCAGGAAGAGGAAAACCACAATTTGGTACCTACGCCTCTTTTATCTCTTTAGGAGTAAATATTCCCTTGAATCTTTTACTTATTCCTAAATGGGGCACTTCCGGTGCTGCCTTTGCCTCAAGTGTTGCTTATATTATAGCCACTATAGTTGTAATTATTGCTTTTGTTAATATTTCTAAGAGTTCATGGTCTGAGATTTTACTAATTAAAAAACAGGATTTTCGAGATTATAGGAATTTGTTCCTTAAAGTAAGAAAGAGAATTTTAGGTAGCGATATATAAAGGGATATAATTTCTTAAGAACTGTTAATGAAACTTAAATTAAGACCAATATTTAAAAATATTATTTTAACCTTTATTACCCAGGCTATAGTTCTAATAGCGTTCTTTGTTATTTATCGCTTAATTGCCAAGAATTTTGGACCGGAAGGAGTAGGAGAGTACTCTTTAGTTAAAAAAGTAATTGGATTTTTACAGCCACTTTTGCTTTTTGGAGTAGGTGTTGGATTGCCACGTTATATTGCAATGTCCAAAGATGCTGGGCAAAGAAGTAGTTATTTAAAGGCAGGAGGATTAATAGTTATTCCCTTTGTTTTTGTTTTTTTAATTTTTATCAATATATTTAAAGAATATTTTGCCGAAATATTTTTTGGCACTACTAATTATACTAATTTAGTTTTGCCATTTTCATTTTTTTTAGCAGGTTTGATTTTGCATAGTTTGGTTTATTCTTATTTTCGAGGGAGACTATTTGTTAAAACTTTTAATTCTCTTCAGATGATAAATTTAGGCTTGGTTCCAATCATTATTCTTATTTTCTTTAAAAATATCACTATTGAAAAATTAATAACTTT
>CAZICA010000036.1:0-4090 GCA_964537705.1 uncultured Candidatus Saccharibacteria bacterium | reverse complement strand
TGAATCACTTCCGAGAGATTTCTTGGATTTACTCCTTTTCTTGCGGGTCGATGGGACACTTCCCAAACCCCGAAACCCGCAATAGAGACCTTTTTTCCCGATGCTAAAGATTTAATAATTGAATCAAATACAGTATTTACAACTTTCTCTGATTGAACCTTTGTTAAGCCGCACTGATCGGCTACAATTTTAATAAGCTCCTGTTTGTTCATTTTTACCTCCTTCCCGAATTAAATGAAATATGTTAAGTTTTCCACAAGAGATATGTTTCTATAACTATTTTAGCATATTAAAGATTGGTTAGTAAAGCTATTTTGCAAATTCAACAGCTCGAGTTTCTCGAATTACATTAACTTTAATTTGTCCTGGATATTCAAGCTCTTTTTCTATTTTTGCTGCGATATCTCGAGAAAGTTTTACTGCTTCAAGATCAGAAATATCCTCTGGTTTAACTATCACTCTTATCTCTCTTCCTGCTTGAATAGCATAAGCTTTTTCCACTCCTTTAAAGCTATTAGCAATATTTTCAAGCTCTGCTAATCTTTTTATATAAGCTTCTAAAGTCTCTCTTCGAGCACCAGGTCTGGATGCAGAGATAGCATCAGCTGCTTGTAAAATTAAACTTTCAATAGTTGCTAAAAGAGCAGCCTCCTTTGTTTGAGGTTCTACTTCTTCATGATGAGCTTCGATTGCATGAACTATTCTTTCATCAAGACCATATTTTCTCGCAATATCTCTTGAAATCTGTGCATGAGATCCAGAAATTTCATGATCTAAAGCCTTTCCTATATCATGCAATAAAGCTGCTTTTTTAATTGCCTCAACATCTGCCCCAATTTCAGCTGCCAAAATCCCGGCTATATGAGCAACTTCTATCGAGTGCTTTAGAACATTCTGACCATAGGAAGTTCTAAATTTAAGCCGGCCTAAAAGTTTGATTAAATCAGGATGAAGCCCTTTAACTCCGGTTTCAAATACAGCTCTTTCTCCTGCTTCTTTTATCTCTGCCTCAATTTCCTTTTCTGCTTTCTTAACCATCTCTTCAATTCTAGCAGGTTGAATTCTTCCATCTAGAATTAACTTTTCTAAAGCTCTTTTTGCAATAGCTCTTCTTACTGGATCAAAACAAGAAATAACAACAACCTCTGGTGTGTCATCAACTATTAGATCCACTCCTGTGACTTTTTCAAATGCCTGAATATTTCTACCTTCCCTTCCAATTATTCTTCCTTTCATTTCATCGGAAGGAAGAGAAACAGTAGAGATAGTGGTTTCAGTAGTATGTTCTGCAGCAATTCTTTGAATAGCTGTGGCAATAATTTCTCTTGCTTTCTTTTCCGCCTCTTCTTTTGCCTGCTCTTCAAGAACTTTTATTTTCTTTGCCAGATCTTCTTTAACTTCTTCTTCCACTTTTTTAAGCAATATCTCCTGAGCTTGATCTTTAGAAAAACCAGCTATTTCTTCTAATTTCCTATCTGCTTCTTGCTTGAGTTTGGTTATCTCTTCTTCTGTTTTTTTTAATTGATTTTCTCTTTTTAAAAGTTCTGTTTCTTTCCTTTCTAAAGAAATCCCTTTTGCATCTACTATTTCCTCTTTTTTTCTTAATTTTTGCTCCAGATCCTCAATTTTCTTCAATCTTTCCTTCTCTTCTCTTTTTGCCTCTTCTTTAATTTTTAAAGCTTCATCTTTTGCTTGAAGTAGAATTTCTTTTTTCTGGCTATAAGCAGAAGCTAAAAGTTTTTCTGCCTTTGCTTCGGCAGAAGCTATTTGTTTTTGGGCTATAAATTTCCTTAAAAAATATCCTAAAATAATCCCTCCTGGTAGCCCAATCACCAGAAGGAGAACTAATATTAAATTTTCCATAGTATACCTCGCTCATATTTGTTACGAAAAAATTAGCACCCATTATATTTCTATTATATCTAAAATAACTCTATGTGTCAAATAAAGATTGACTTGACTTTTATTTCTTTTTATAATTGAGGAGAAATGAAATTAAGAACAAAAATTAAAATTTTTGGATTTATTTTGTTTTGTTTTTCTTTTTTATTTTATCTTTCTTTAAGTAAATCTAATCAATCTATTTCTTTTGCAAATCCAAAAGATCCTAGCTGGTCTCCTTTCCAAGCCTCTTCTAATCCCTTTCAAGCTCCATCTAATTTTAAACTTTCATTTGACGGAACTGATGATTATCTTGATTTAGGTAAAGATCCCGTACTTTATCCTACAGGAAGTTTTTCTATTGAATTTTGGTTTAGACCTTCCGAGCTTCAAGGTTTTATTTTTTCTAATTGGTGGGGTTCGGGATGGAAAGGAATAAATATAGGTCGATATGGAAATTGGTGGTCAAATTGGGGAATGATAGTAGGAGCTAAGAAATATCTAATAGAAGCTCCAAAAGATTATCTAGACAACAAATGGCATCATTGGGTTAGTATCTATGATAAAGAGAATAGAAAATTAAAATTATATATTGATGGAGAGAAAGTAAATGAGATAGACGGACCTTCTTCTGTTGATTATAGTAGTAATAATTGTACTTCTGCCACAATAGGAAGAGCTTGTCCTGGAAATTATTATCCTTATCAAGGAGATCTTGATGAATTTGCAATCTGGAACAAAGTTTTATCTGAAGATGAAATAAAAGCTCATTGGAATAATGGAAGGGGAATAGAAATTCCTGAGTTTGATCCAGATTTGAAAGTTTTATTTCATTTTAATGAAGGCACTGGTTCTTCTACCATTGATTCTTCTGAAAATCAATTAACTGCTCAAATCAATGGAGCCTCTTGGATTGATCATCTTCTAGAGATTCAAGAAGAGGGAATTGAGGTTAAAAATACAATTCATCTTAAAAGAGAAAGCGATCTTAATCATATAAATGGAAAAACAGCTTCTTCAAGAATTAAAGACACCTTTATTTATGACACCACTCAAGATGATGATGGAGGAAATTGGAGAAATGGAATTATTCCAAATAAATTAGGAGATTCAAGTCTTTATTTTGATGGAGATGATTATGCAACTATCCCTCATCATAACAATTTAAATGCAGGTTCCCAATTTTCTGTTGAATTCTGGCTAAAACCTCTTCCACGGGATTATAATCATTTTATTTTATATAAAGCTACTACTGAGAGCCAGTCATCTTATTGGCGAGTATATTTAAGATCTAATAATAAAATGAGATTCGAATTATATAATGGTACTTTATTCTATGCAGAATCAAAACCTGCTTTTGCTGATAATGTCTGGCATCATGTAGCTTTGGTTAGAAATGGTGATTCTCTTGAAATTTATTTAGATGGAATAAATGTAACTGAAACCGTCTCTGGAAGATTTACTGATCCGGTAATTAATCAGTCTCACTTATTAATAGGGGTCCCTCCTTCTTTTACTTCATATAATTATCTAAAAGGGACCTTAGATGAATTAGCTATATGGAATAAAGCTTTAAGTGAGGATGAAATTCAAGCTCATTATAATGAAGGAAATGGGATTGAACTTCAAGGAAATGAAGAAGGACTTGGAGGGCTTTGGCATTTTAATGAAGGAGAAGGAGAAAACTTTTCTGATGAAACAGGAAAAATAGAGGATGGAACAATTTATGAAGAAGCTATGTGGGAAACTTCTCCTATTGAAGCTTCTTGGCATCAGGAAAAAGGAAATTTTCCTGAAAAAGCAATTTTACTCGCCTCTGAAAAAGGACTTGATATTTTAGATCTTGAAAGTAAAGAACATTGGATGAGATTTGAAAAACAAAGCTCTAACGCTCTTTTTGCTATCCCAAGAAAAATCAAAGCCAAAAACGGAAAAATATATCTAGCAACCTCAGAAGGACTCTTAGTAATTGATTTTTCCCATGATAAAATTTATTTCTATGATGATAATGGAGGGGGAACTTATAGAGGAACCATTCAAGAGAGAAACCAAGGAAAAAATTACTCTTCTGGGGGATATCCTCCTATTATAGATGAAAATTGTTATGATCTGGATTTTGCCCATCTTTATGTTGCTGAATATAAAAGGAATAAACTTGGCGCTTATGGACTTTATTTCGATGGTTCAAATGATCATGCTATCATCCCCC
>CAZICA010000035.1:0-4270 GCA_964537705.1 uncultured Candidatus Saccharibacteria bacterium | reverse complement strand
TCCAGCTTCGCTTAAATCCAAAATTGCTAATCGCCGATGCCCCAAAGCTAAATTTGCTTTTCTATCAAAAAACATCCCTTCATCATCGGGTCCCCGATGAATAAACGAGTCTCTTGAGTTCTTAAAATCTCTCAATTTTACTTTATTTTTTGAATCCCAAACTCCTAATATCCCGCACATTGTAGGAGTTATTATGAGTTAAACGCTCGGCTAATTTCAGGAATCCAATATTCTCCAGTAATAGGACAGCTTTTGCAAATTGGTAATTCTTTTTTTAGAATTTTTTTTCTAAACCAATTATATTTTTTCCCATAGACTACCTTTTCAAAACTGTTTTCTTTTAAAACGTTTCCAGCGATGTATTCTCCATAATAGTCATTACAACAAATTGAAACGTCACCATTCCAAAGAATTACCGTTTCCCATAAAAAAGGACAAATAAGATTTTCTTGACCTTTTCTCCAATAATTTTTATTCCTTGGAAGAAACTCTTTATGATAAGCTTCCTTTTTTAAAAACCCTGGACCTAAATGAATCGCTAAGGTTTTAAACTTTATCTTATCTACTCCTAACTCTCTGGCCATCTCTATAAGTTGAGGAATCTGATCCTCGTTGTATCTGGTAACTACCGTTTGAATCACAATTTCTTTAGGCCATTTGGCTTTTCTTTTTTTCTTTTCTTCGACCAATTTTTTAATATTACTTTTTATTTTTTCTAAATCACTTCCAATCCGATATTTAGATTGAACTTCTTGGGTTGCGCCATCAATAGCAAAAATAATTCTTCCTAACCCTGATTCCAATAATTCCTCTATATACTCTCCTATTAACATTCCGTTAGTAGAAAGATCGGTTCTAAAGCCTTTTGAAGCTGCATATTTTATCATTTTCACGAAGTTTTTGTTTAGCGTGGCATCCCCCCGATAAGAATAGCGAATTGTTTTGATGCTTCTTGGTAAAAGATCGATAATCTTATGATGAGTTTTCAGATCCATTAAATGAGGTTCAATTTTTCTGTTTCCTACTGGGCAAAATACGCATCTTAAATTACAGGCACTTGACACTTCTAAAGTTAAAGAATGTACTTTTCTTAAAGTCAAAACGTTACTAGGAAGAAGTGATAATACTTTTACAAAAAACCGGGAAGTCCTTAGTTTCTTTTTTACTAAAAGAAAAAACTTTTCTTTCATATTGATTTTAGCTTAACCTCTAGTTAAAATAATAACATATCTTTTTGAAAGAATGAAGAGAGGTTTAATAAATGTAGGAATTATTGGATTAGGCTATTGGGGGCCGCAGCTTCTGAGAAATTTTTTTTCTCATAAATTAGTGAAAGTGAAATTTGGTTGTGATCTTTCTAGAGAAAGATTAGTTCAACTGAAAAAAATCTATCCTAATATCACTTTTGTTCAAAACTATTTTGAGATTCTTAAAGATAAAACCATAGATCTTGTCTGCGTTGCTACTCCTACTGACACGCATTTTCAAATTGCAAAAGAAGTGTTGAAGGCAAAAAAGAATGTTTTAATAGAAAAACCTATGGCTAGCTCTTCTTCTGAATGTAAAAAATTAATTAATATTGCAAAAAAAGTAAAAAAAACAATTTTCGTAGATCACACTTTCATTTTTAGTCCTTCGATTCAAAAAATCAAAACTCTTTTACCTCAAATAGGAACTCCGCTTTATTTTGATTCAGAAAGAATAAACTTAGGATTATTGAGAAAAGATGTCAACGTAATTTGGGATCTAGCGCCTCATGATTTTTCAATTCTCACCTACCTTTTTCCCAATCTCTCTCCTCTTTCTTTACAAGTCGTTGCCTCATCTCATATTCATCCTTCGTTAGAAGATCTTGCTCATATCATGGTAAAATTCAAGAAAAATTTCATTGCCCATATCCATGTAAGTTGGATTTCTCCTCTTAAAATAAGAAAAATCATCATTGGAGGAAGTAAACGGATGATTTGGTATAATGACATCGAACCGATTGAAAAGGTGAAAGTGTATCAGAAAAAAGTAAAAATTGATTTAAGAAAAGAAAATGTATTTCATCCTCGCTATATCAGCGGAGATATTTTGATTCCTAAAATTGAAAATAAAGAACCCCTTGCCATTGAAGTAAATCATATTGTGAAATCTCTTCTTTATAAGAAAAAACCTTTAGTAGGAGGAGAAGAAGGGTTAAAAGTAGTGGAATTTTTAGAGTGGTGTGATAAATCATTAAAAGAGAAAAGAGAAGTAAAAATAAAAACTCAATGAAAAGCTATTCTGAAAAAGAAAACTTTTTTATCTCAAACAAAAATGTAAAAATAGGCAAAAATGTTTTCATTGGAAAGTTTTGCATAATTCAAGAAAACACCAGAATAGGAAAAAATACCAAAATTTTTGGATTTTGCAATCTTTATGGATGTAAAATTGGAGAGAATTGCAAAATTGGTCCTTTTACTGAAATCCAGAAAAATGTAAAAATTGGAAATAATTGTAAGATTCAAAGCCATACCTTCATTTGTGAAGGAGTAGAAATCCAGAATGGCGTCTTTATAGGACATAATGTAGTTTTCATCAATGATAAAATACCTCGGGCGATAAACAAATTAGGTCATCTTAAAAAAGAAAATGAATGGTCTCTTTTAAAAACAAAAATTTGTGAGGGTGCTTCCATTGGAAGCGGTGCGATTATCCTTCCGGTAAAAATAGGAAAATTCGCAATGATTGGAGCTGGAAGCGTTGTTACTAAGGACATTCCTCCTTTTGGGTTGGCTTATGGAGTTCCAGCTCAACTAAAAGGATTTGTTTGCTATTGTGGTAGACCTCTTAAAAAAATTATAAAAATTACTAACAAAGAAAAAATTTATCAATGCGAATGCGGAGAAAAAATCATAATTAAGAGTTATTATGAAAAATAGAATTCCCTTTTTTAATTTAAAAAGACAGACTTCAAAAATTCAAAAGCAAATTGGAAAAAAGTTTAAAAAAATTCTTAAGTCCTGCCAATTTGTTTGTGGAAGGGAGGTGGAAAAATTCGAGCAGAAATTCGCTAACTATATTGGCACTAAATATTGTATTTGTGTTAACAACGGAACTACGGCTCTTTTTCTCTCTTTGCTGGCAAATAACATTAAAGAAGGAGATGAAGTTATTGTACCAGTAAACACTTTTATTGCCACCGCTCAAGCAGTCTCTTTAACTGGAGCAAAGCCCGTGTTTGTAGATATTGATGAAAAAAATTATTTAATAAATTTAAAAGAAATAGAAGAAAAAATTACAAAAAAAACAAAAGCAATTATTCCAGTTCATTTATATGGACAGAATTTATATGGACAGACAGTAAACATGGAAAAGTTAAAAAAAATTGCAAAAAAATTTAATCTTTTAATTATTGAAGACGCAGCTCAAGCTCACGGAGCAGAGTTTAAAGGAAAAAAAGCAGGAAGTTTTGGAATATGCGGATGTTTTAGTTTTTATCCTACCAAAAATTTAGGGTGTTTTGGTGAAGGAGGAGCAATTACCACTAACCAAAAAAATTTGGCAGAAAAAATAAAAAAGTTAAGAAACCATGGTAGAGAAAACTTTAATTCCTTACCTGAATTAATGGGAGGGAATTTCCGAATGCCAGAAATTCAAGCAGCAATTCTTTCTCTAAAATTAAAATTCTTAGAAAAATGGAATTTCTTAAGAAGAAAAAAGGCTTTTTTTTACAAAAAACTTTTAAAAGATTTAGAAAAGCAGAATTTAATTAAACTTCCAGAAGAAGATCCAGAGAATTTACATGTTTATCATTTATTTGTAATCAGAGCCAAAAAAAGAGATGCATTAAAAAAATTCTTAGAAAAAAGAGGGATTGACACTAAAATTCACTATCCTTACCTTCTCCACCAGGTGCCTCCTTATTCTCATATCTACAAAATTTTTCGGTTCCCGATCGCAGAAAAAATCTCTCGAGAAATTTTATCGCTACCCTTTTTTCCAGAGATAACTTTTAAAGAAATCAAATTTGTCTCTGAAATGATCCATCTTTTTTATAAAAATGCCTAAAATTTCTGCTATTATCGCTTTAAGAAACCAAGAAGAGCTTATAAAAAGAACTTTAAATTCTTTAAAAAATTGTTGTGAAGAAATTATTATTTCTCATGATGGAAAAGCTTCTGAAAAATTAAAAAAGATTGTAGAAGAATTCAACAAAAAAGAAAAAAAGATTAGACTTTTTGAATGGCAGTTTGAAGGAAATCCTGAGTTAATGTTTGTGAGAGGAATAAAAAAAAGTAAATAT
>CAZICA010000034.1:0-4342 GCA_964537705.1 uncultured Candidatus Saccharibacteria bacterium | reverse complement strand
CCATCGCTGTTTTTTCCAAAATTTCGTTTTGTTTTTTCTTGTTTTCTATGAGGTCGTCGAAGTATGAAAGAATGGTGGAGATGCGGGTTTGTTCTTCGGGACTTGGAAAAGGAATTGTAGCATTTTTTAAAATGTTAATATTAAGTCCCGGAACTGCGCTATCCGACATTAACTGATTAAAATCATACTGAGATATTGTATAGTAGAGGTATTTAGCAATCTCGATACTTGGGAGATTTTCTATGTAAAAAACTGTGTCTATCGGGAAAAAATCCTTTTTCGAAAAATAGACGCTTCCAATATTCCCTTTTCTTCCAATAATAATACCTGGGCTCTTTGCCAGAGCTTTGTTATGATATCCCAATATCCCGCTTGATCCAACTACTGGAATGTCCCCTTTTTTCCTCTGATTTTCCGGCAACCCTTTTCCATATTGTATCTTATAAATTTCTAATCTTTTTTCTTCCCAATCCTCCGGAATCGGAATCTCTCCTATTTCAGTTTCCTTAAATTCTGTTTCCCATTTGAATTTGAGGGTCATTTTATCACATCAAGATTTTTTATTTTATCTGTTGTTTTGAAATGAATCTTTGCAACCTCTTTTAACTCTTCTTTACCATATTTACTGACAAAATCTTTTGCCACTTTTTCTACCTCTTGCGATGCACCTTTTGGAAATTTTATTTTATATCTCCTACCTATTTTTTCTGATTCCTGAAGAAAGAAATATCTGGCGACAATAGATGCGGCAGCAACAGCAATATTATTTTCAGCTTTTGGCTGTTGAATTAATTTTATTTTTCTTCCTAATTGCATTAGCCGAGATTTAATTAAATTCTCATTACCAAATTGGTCTGAAATAGCATATTCGCATTTAACATTAGATAAAATATTTTCTAATGCTCTAGCGTGTCCCCACGCTAATATATGGTTCAAGTTTTTTATTTCAGAATAAAGTTCATTATACTTTCTTGGATTAATTTTTACATGAACGATTTTACATCTTTTTTCTATCTCTTGGAATAGTTGTTTAATTTTAGAGTCTGATAATAATTTACTATCTCTTATGCCAAGAGAAGATAACATATTAATGCTTTCTGAATCAACAAACACTGCTCCTATAACTAGTGGTCCAAAATAATCCCCCTTCCCTGCTTCATCGATTCCTATTACAGAAGATTTATTTAAATCGGATATTTCGTTGGTGGGATTGAGTATTCCTGCAAAAATATCTAAACAATCCTCCATAATGATTATTATTTCTCTTATCTTGCTTTCTGCATCTTCTATTTTGCTTAATAATGGAAATTTCAGTGGGTCGGAGTGTAAATAATCATTTCTGCATTCCTGCCAATAAACCCATATTTTATTTGCTAATGCTGGCTTTTTCATTAACAAGGTAGGATACTTTAACTCTAAAACGTTTTTGCCCCTTTCGCCGGGTTTTATATATGTACCTATATTAATATAGTCCAAAGATGCTATTTTATCTTCTTTGATAACTCCTATATCAAACAAAAATTTCATTAAAAATCCTTCATAAGCAACAGCAAAATTTCGTACTAATGAAGCAAAATTTTTAAGGGGCAGTTTTTTATCTTTAACAAATTGAAATAATAATAATCCATCCCTAATTTCTATTCTATCATTAGGATTAAGATAAGAATATACATCTGGTTTTATATAATTCTCTACGGAAATATCAAAATTCTTTAATTCTTCATTTATTTTTTCATATTCAGATTCACTTATTAACGGTAGATTTATTTTTAATAAATTTTGAAGTTCTCTTTTAGAATTCAGCTCATAAATCCTATTTATTTCATTGATAATTTCATCGGAAAGAGTGGTTTCTTTACCTTGAATCATTATTGTTCCATTAGAATATGCAATTGCGGTTATACCGTTTAATTTTATTAAGAATTCTATTTTATGATTTTTGGTTGTCTTTTCATAACCTCTAAACTTTTGAATTAACATAATCTTTAATTCTCGTAATATCTCATCTTTATATGACCTACTAAAGAAAAATCTCTTAGGTAGTTTTATTTTTCCACTTGTAGCAACGGGCGATCCTTCCGATAATAGTTCAAATATCCTCTTTTTTTCTTGGCTGTCCGTAATCGCTGAAAGATCCACATTCGTTTCTTTGTTATTTTTTTCGTAAATTCTGATTAATCCTATTTTATTATTTTTCATAGAAATAGGAAATTGTAATCCAAAGGATATTTCTTTATTAGAGCCACAACTATAACTCTTATTTTTTAATATTGATTTAACCTTCTTTTCTGCCTTTAATTTTCCAATAAATCCAAAAGGTACTTTCATCTTTTCACACTTCCCACCCCAACACCTTAAAAACCCCTTTAACTTTTCCTGTCAGTTCTTCTTCTTCCTTTAAGAGTTTTGATAATTGTTCTGAATAAGTTTTCATTTTTTCTTCAAAAGGTATTTCGTCTTCTTCAAGTTTTATTCCGACATATCTTCCAGGGATTAAAACATATCCATTCTTTCTGATTTCATCTAATGTTGCCACTTTGGCAAAACCTGTTTCTTTTATTTTTTCTTCATCTTCGCCTTTTTCAAACATTCTGAATTTATTAACAATCTTCTCTATATGTTCTTTAGTAAAAGTAACCTGTCTTCTTGAAATTTGTTTGAATAATCTCTTGGCATGAATAAAAAGAACTTTACCTTTCATGTGATCTGGCTTTGATTTTCTTAAAAACCAGAGAGATACAGGCAGAGAAACATTGTAAAATAGTTTTGGTGGGCAAGCAATTACTCCCCATACTAAATCCTTTTCTATAATCTTTTTTCTTATTTCTCCTTCTTGTCCTCCAGCAGATAGAGCAATGTTTGACATCACAAAACCAGCTTTACCATTTGGTGAAAGGTGATAAATATAGGTTTGAATCCATGCGTAGTTGCCGTTGTTGTCTGATGGAATGCCAAATTTAAATCTAGGGTCATCATATTTAACCCTATCAGCACCCCATCCGCTATCATTAAACGGAGGATTAGACACTACAAAATCTGCCCTCAAATCTGGAAACTTATCATCATGATAAGAATCTCCCAATTGGATATTTCCTTCAGCCCCTCTTAATGCGAGATTCATTTTACAGATTTTCCAAGGCATTGGTTTTGATTCTTGGCCATTGATCGAAAGAGCTGTTTTATCGATCCTTTTGTTTTCTAACTCTTCTAATGCAGAAACAAAGAAACCTCCACTACCACAAGCAGGATCAAAAATTCTTCCTTCTTTCACATCCAAAACTCTAACTATTAATTTTGTTAGAGATCTCGGAGTGTAAAACTCTCCACCTTTCTTGCCTTCGGCTTCAGCAAACTTTCCTAAAAAATATTCATAAATCCTTCCAAAAATATCCTTAGCTTTATGATCCTCTCCAAATTCTAGCGAAGAAAAAAGATTTATTAGATAGGCAAGGTCAAGATAATCTAAGTTTATACTTGTGTATATTTTAGGGATAACCTCTTTTAATTGTTTAGGATACTCATTTTCCAGAATTTCAATTGCTTTATCTATAAGTTCTCCTATATTCGGTTGAGTAGCATTTTTTACAAGATAATCCCATCTTGCTTCTTCTGGAACATACAAAATTCCTGCATCAAGATAGTAATCTTTATCTTCTAGCGCTTGTTTTCTAAATTTTTCATTTTCAATATATTCTTTATCTTTTGGATCAGAGAACTTATTTTGAAGCTCTTTTTTCCTTTCTTCAAAAGCAAATGACAGATATCTCAAAAAGATTAAACCTAGAACAATATATTTATATTCGTGTACCTCTACCTTTTTTTTTAATTTATCTGCTGCTTTCCAAAGTTTATCTTCAAAGTTTATATCTTTCATTTTTAAATCCTCTTATAAATTTATTCCTTTTAATAATTTTTATCTCACCAAACCCCTTAACCCCCTGCAGAGGAACGGCCATGGTTTCTGTGATTATGTTATCCCTTTCCCTTCCGAAATATCCCAATTCAGTTCCTTGCCTGCCCTCTTTCAATCTCTCAATAATAAATTCAACCTGTCCATCCGTTACTTTCATTTTAAAACCTCCCAGTGACCGCCCTTAGCAGGGCCGACTCTTTCAATTTTCTTTTCTTTCTTTAATTTCTGTAACCATTTTTTAACCGCTCTATCGCTAATCCTTAGGAATTCAGCAATCTGTTTTATTGTTATTTGAGGATTATTTTTGATGAGGTAAAGTATCTTATCTGGTGTTTTTTCTGGGAACCTTTCTGGGAACCTTTCTGGGAACCCGACCTTCCTCTTAAAAACAACTCTAAACCAGTTCGAACCAATATCAAATTTAACATC
>CAZICA010000033.1:0-4792 GCA_964537705.1 uncultured Candidatus Saccharibacteria bacterium | reverse complement strand
GTTTTACTTTGAAGAAGAGGAGGTTCCAATGAAGCATATTCTGGGGATTATTGGACGATTACAGGAAGCCAAAAACAAAATCGAAGAAAAATAAAAAATAAGCGTTCCTTTCTCTTTTTATTTTTTTGGAGCGCTTTTTTTATTTGTTAGAATATAAATTAAGTATAACTTTAAATTTTACAAGGTCGGCCTTCCAAGTTTTATATTAGTATTTTTGCCTCCGGGAGTAGTTTGGTGTTTTCATAACAGATTTTTCCAATTACTTCTTTAAATTAACTCAATGGATAAGCCTTAGCTGTACTTTATGTTTCTGACAAATTCTGATTTTGATTTATTTCAAGATTTTTGTTATTCTTAAATAAGAAAATGAAAACTCTTTCTCAAAAAACAAAAAGGAAGTTACAAGATTTGGGAGTGGAGATTGTTTTTTATTCGGATCAACTATTACCCTAACTCAAACCCTTTTGAGCGATATTGATATTGGAGTAGTTTTTAAAGATTTTAAAAGAATAAAATCAGATATTGGAAAGTTTTATGGACAAATTTTCAGTCTTTTTTTAGATGAATTTAAAATTGAAGAAGAGAAATTAGATTTAGTCTTTTTGCAGGAAGCCCCTCTTTCTCTTCAAATATAGAGCCATAACCGAAGGCGAAATATTATATTGTCAAGACCCTGAATTTTTAGCAAATTATAAAGAATATGTTTTAAAATACTATTTTGATTTTCAACCGGTAGAAAAAGAATTTTATCAAGCTTTAATTAAAGCCAAACTAAACATATGAACCCTCTTCCGATTGATGAAGAAAAAGTAACTAAATTAATCAAAGAAATTCAAGAAAAATAATTTTTCTTTAAAGTTAATTCTCCAATATCACAAGTTTTGCAAGGTGAGACCTTGCAATTTTTGTCTTTTTACAAGGACATTTAGCCGATGACCAAACCTCGTTTTTTAATTGGTATGTTTTTAAGTGGACTTCCCAAAATCGAGAAAATTACTCGAGACCTGAGTATATCCCATTTCTTTTTGATGTTTGGCTACAAACTTTTTTCTTTGTATTTTCCTTTGTTTTTGATGACTAAAGGAATGAGTTTGCCAGAGGTTGGCTACACTTATTTGTTAATTTATTTACCAATTACTCTCACTGCTCCATTTGTTAGTTTTTTAAACCATAAAATAAACCCAGGTATTTTGGCCTCTTTGGGAATTTTGGGTTATGGTCTTTATTCTTTAGGGATGGTCTTGATTGCCAATCCAGTTCTCTTTTATCTCTGGCAGGTCCTTTTAGGAGTTTCAGCCGCTTTATTTTTTATTTCCGCCAGAGCAATTTTAATGGGTTCAACTTTGGAAAGTTATGATCGGGCTTTTGGTTGGTTCTATTCTGCTCCTTTTTACGCTGAAGCCATTGCTCCCGCTATTGGAGCCGTTTTTATTTGGAAATTTAATTTTGTAGGAGTACTCATTTTAAGTTTATTCCTTCATTTTGTTAATGCCTTTTTCTGCTTTACTAGATTGAAGACCTCAGGTCAGGTTTTGCTTGATGATGACTTTCGATTTCGAAATTTCCAAGAGAATTATCAAAAAACCTTTCAAAAGTTAAAATCAAGGAAGTTCCTTTATTTGATTTTAATTTCTTTTTCTGTTTTGGTTTTAGGCGGATTTTACCAAGCCTTTTTTGTCTTGTTTTTAAAAACTGAGTTGAAATGGTCTCAAAATTTAATTTTAATTTTTGTTTCAGTTTTATCTTTTTTAATTTTGCCAATTTCTTTATGGATAATAAATCGAGTAGGAAAACAAGAAAGTAAAAGGAGTATTTTTGAAGGAAGTCTCATTACTGGAATTTTCTCCATTTTATTTGGTTTGCTTTTACCTTTCTTAAATTTCCCTTTAATTTTAATAATGATGCTTGGCAAATCGGTCGGAACCTTAATGACGAATTCTGGTAGATCAGGTTTGATTTCAAAAATTCTTAAAAAAATCCCTGAAGAAGGAGCCGCTATTGATACTATTTTCTCTCCCTTAGGAGTAGCTCTGGGAGCCTTGATCTCCGGATTACTTTTGGAGTTTTTAGGATATAAACTTTTATTTATCTTAGGAGGAACTTTTGTCTTTCTGGTAGGACTTTTGTTAAAAGATTGAAGAAAATGAGAAGATCTTGACAGAAAATAAAGGATGTGATAATTTAGAGGCGGAGGACGGGTTTGCTTAAGGCAAGCCCGATGAGATCTTTAAAAGTGAGGAGGTGAAGGGAATGAAATTATGGTTGTTTGCATTTCTTATTGCCTTCGGTCTAATAGCAGCGGTTCTTTATGCAAATACACTATGGGATCTATGGGTAAACGGTGACTGGTTGCAAACTCTTGATACAACTGACTGGAACATTATAGACTACTGGTTATCAGGGCATGCATTATCGCTTTTCTATTTACAGAACAAGCAGTTATGGATAGTTATTCTGTTTACAATCCCAGCAGTGATATCAGCAGCAATAGCCCTGCTAATATATTCAGCGGAAAGAGAGTAATATAAAACAGAGAAACTAAAATCTCCTGGAGGGAAATTTTCCTCCAGTTTTTTTATTTTAGAATTTAAGTTAAAATGTCTTATGGGTAGCAAAACCAACAGAACAGCAATATTTGGTTTAGGATATTTTGGTTATTTTCATCTTAAAAACATTTCTGCTTTAGGATATTTGAATTATCTTAAGCATTAGTTTGATTTTTTATAGAAATTTATTTAGAATAGAAGAAGATAAAAGTTAATTGATGATTTAATGCCAAAAGAAAAAATAAATATTAAAAAAGTAATTGATTATTGGATTAAAAGTGCTCGCCATGATTTTGAAACGGCTAAATTTCTTTTTCAAGGAAAGAGATATCCAGAATGTCTCTTTTTCTGTCATTTAATGATAGAAAAGATTTTAAAAGCGTTAGTAGTTAAAACAACAAAAACTCATGCCCCTTATACTCATCAACTAGTTAATTTAGCAAAAATAGCTAAAATCGATTTAACTGAAGAACAGATAGATTATTTAACTGAGATTACTGAGTTTAACATCGCTGCTCGTTATAATGCTTATAAATTTGATTTCTATAAAAGATGCACCAAGGTTTATACTGAAAAATATTTTAAAATATCTAAAGAATTATATCTATGGCTAAAAAAACAACTTTATCAAAAAAAATAAAAAAAGAGGTTTTAGATTATATTGAATTGATAAAAAAAGATAGAATTCCTATTGAAGAGGTAATTGTCTTTGGTTCTCAAGCGAAAAGGAAAGCTCATAAATGGTCAGATATTGATGTTTGCATTATTTCCCCTAAATTTAAGAAACCTTTTGAGGCATTACATTATTTATTAAAAAAATCTTACCAAGTAAAAGCTCTTATTGAACCTCATCCTTACCATCCTAAAGATTTTGTTAATGAGGATCCTTTAGTTTGGGAAATTAAAAAAACAGGAATAAAAGTATTATAACAAAACAATGTCAGTATCTTATCAGGCTCTTGACAGAAAATAAAGGATGTGATAATTTAGAGGCGGAGGACGGGTTTGCTTAAGGCAAGCCCGATGAGATCTTTAAAAAGTAAAAAGGAGGTGAGGGGAAAATGAGAAGAAGAATTTATCCTGAGATTGAAAGACTAAAAGAAGACATCGAAGAGTTCTTAGAAGTGACAGACCAAGAAATGCAGAAAATTCCAACCGAAGAGGAGAAGAAAAAAGCACTAATGATTCTCATTGACCAACTCGGGAGATATCAAAAATTAAGCGGTCCTGGAACGAGTGTTCTTATAGAGAAAATTCTGTCAGAAGTGAACCCAATACTTCTAACAGACATGCAAGATATGTATGAGGAAATAGAACGGATAATTAAACAACTCCTTCGAAGGGAGATGTTGGAAGGACACTCTCTTTTGATTGAGCCTTTACAGCGGGTTCTTGTGAAGATGATAAACAAAGGAGAGCCGCCGATAAACATAGCTTGGGCGTTTTATACAATAAGAGAAAATCTTTTAGAGGAACTTCGGAGATTTAAATTGACTCTTGAAGATGTCCAGTGGTTAGTGTCTCCTGATGGAATTGGCAATGAAATCCTTAAAGAATTCTATCAGCAATTAAAAAACGGAGAATCATCGAGTCAGTAATTTTCTAAAAGAGTTTGGGAAAATAATATACAAAAATTGAGGAAGAGAAGATTTTTACTCCTCATTTTTTTTAAGGCCAAAATTAAAAAATCTCCTGGAGGGAAATTTTCCTCCAGTTTTTTTATTTTAGAATTTAAGTTAAAATGTCTTATGGGTAGCAAAACCAACAGAACAGCAATATTTGGTTTAGGATATTTTGGTTATTTTCATCTTAAGAATGTTGTGACTTTGGGACACTTTAATTACGGAATAGACATAAATCCTGAAAAGAAAAAATTGGTTGAAAATTTTGGAGGAAAGTTTTTGTCTGTTGATTTAACAAAAGCAATTGAGATAAAAAGAGATGAAAATGGAAATCCAATTACTCATAAAATTAAAAAAAATCTGCCAGAAATAAACGAGTTAGCAAAAAATACCGATGTATGGGATATTGTAACACCTTCTTCTTTTCATTTTCCATTGATGCTTTTAGGGTTAGAATTAAAAAAAGATATTTTTGTTGAAAAACCTCCTGCTGAGAAAGTTTCAGAGATTGAGTATATCTTAAAAAAAATTCCGAAAGCAAAAATTGGTGTAGATTATATTGAAATGGTTCATCCAGTAGTCTTAGCAATAAGAGATAGAATGTTAAAAGAAAAAATTCAACCT
>CAZICA010000032.1:0-5031 GCA_964537705.1 uncultured Candidatus Saccharibacteria bacterium | reverse complement strand
CTTGAAGAATATTGGAAAAAAAGAAAGTTTGATAAAACTCCTGAGCCAAAAGGAAAAGTTTTGAAAACCTCAAAAAATAGATTTGTGGTTCATGACCATTATGCTTTGAAAGCCGGTCATCATCATGACTTTAGATTAGAAATGGAAGGGGTTTTAAAATCCTGGGCAGTGCCAAAAGGAGTGCCAGAAAAAAAAGGAAAACGGGTTCTTGCCATATCTACTGAAGATCACCCAGTTTGTCTGGCGCCATCTTCAAAAGTTATCATTCCAGAGGGAGAAAAAACTATTAAAGAAAATCCACCCAAAGTACTTTCTTACAATTTTCAAACTGAAACTACTGAATTTAAAGAAGTTGAGAATTTTTCTAGAAGAGAACTAAATAATGATGCTTTAACTTTATATTTTCATCAAGGAAGACCATTGAAAAGATTATGCTGTACTTTAAACCATGAAATATTTACTCCGGAAGGAAAAAAGCAAGCATTCCAACTTAAAAAAGATGACTTTATCTTCGTATTAAAAGATACTTTTCAAAAAAGAAAAAAAGAATTGCTTTTAGGAATGCTTTTAGGAGATGCAGGTTTATTCAATCACGGTCCTTACAGTAATACTGCTTCTCTTTATTTTACCCACACTATTTCTCAAAAAGATTATTTACTTACAAAATGTAATTTGCTTGGATTAGAATTCCATTTTAAAAAATATCCTCCAAAAACTCAGCGAATTAAAAACTATATTGCTCATTTTAAACCATCAATTAGAGCCGAGAGTAAATCTTACCCTTTTCTTTATGATTTCTATTTGCTTTGCTATAAAAATGGAAGAAAAACCCTCACTAAAGAATGGTGTGATCAATTAAGTGAGGTTTCTTTAGCCTACTTTTATTTAGATGATGGTAGTTTACTGAAAGATAAAAACAAAGTTAGCATTCATGCGATAGAATTTTCCACTCAGGGATTTAGTAAAGAAGAGCAAATTTTACTTAAAGAAACATTAGAAAAAAAGTTTAATCTTAAAGCAAATTTATATAAGACAAATTGCGGAAGCGGTTGGAGATTGAGAATTTCTAGTGTGAAAAGGTTTTTTTATTTAATTTCTCCTTGGGTCCCTCCAAATATTATGGAGTATAAGATGGGCAAACATTGTCCAATTTGTGGAAATCAGATTTGGAATTTTAGCACTCTTATTTGTCCCAATTGCTTATTAAATCATCTTCGAGAATTAAATTATCCTTCTTATACTCAATATTCTAGGTTTCGTTATTTTCAAAAAGAAAATGGATTTGCTCCAAAAACTTTTCAAAATTATTTTGGAACATGGGAGAAAGCAATAAAACTAGCAAAAGAAAATAGAATAATAAGAGATGAAAGAAGAGGAAGTAGAGTAGAAGAAATTAAAAATGAACCAATGAAAAAAGGAATAGGAGTTGCAAAAATTAGAGATATTAAGAAAAGTTGGCATCCTAAAAGAAAATATGCTTATGATATTCAAGTAAAAGATAATCATAATTTTTTTGCAAATGGAGTCCTAGTAGGAAATTCTTATATTAACTTCCAGGGAGAAATTCCTGAAGGCTGCTATGGAGCGGGAGTTGTTAAGGTGTTTGACAAAGGCACTTATAAATTAATTGAAAAAACTGAAAACAAAATTGTATTTGAATTAAAAGGAAAAAAGTTAAAAGGAAAATATACATTGGTAAGATTTAAAAAACCCACCCAATGGTTATTATTTAAAAGTGGATAAAGATAATCTTCTTTTTCCTCTCTACCTATATCTTCCCCTGTAATTCCCTCAACCACTTTCCTTCTTACTTTAGTTTTTTCCTCCCCACCTATATCCTCCCCCTCCTTTAGGAGGGGGAGGATTAAGGAGGGGGTGGGAATGTCTAAATATGAGCCTCAAAGATTTACTAAAAAAATATGGTATTCTTTATTCTAAAGAATTAGGAATAAACTTAGAAACAAAAGATAAAAATGAAATCTTTAAATGGTTTTTGGCTTCTCTTTTGTTTGGAGCACGAATTTCAGAAACCATTGCCAAAAGAACTTATAAGACCTTTGAAAAATACAATTTACTTACCCCACGAAAAATTCTGAAAGCAGGTTGGGATTTTTTGGTAAATCCTATAATGAGAGAAGGAGGATATGTAAGATATGATGGAAAGACCTCCAATGAAATTTTAAGGGTTTGTAAAGAACTTCTCGAAAGATATAAAGGAGATCTAAACAACTTAGAAAAAGAGGCTAAAGATTCAAGGGATTTAGAAAGAAAACTTCAAGAGTTTTACAGTGTAGGGCCTGTGACATGCAATATCTTTTTAAGAGAACTGCGGGGAATTTGGAAAAAGGCAGATCCTGAGGTACAAAAATTTGTAAAATTATCTGCTAGACAATTAAAGCTTCCTACTACTTTAAAAGGGCTTAAAAGATACTGGAAGGAGCACAAAATAAAAGGTTATGACTTTCGCCATTTTGAGGTTGCCCTTTTAAGGTTTGGTAAGAGAAGACAGAAATAAAAGAGGAGGAAAGAAGGTGAGAATTCCCAATAAAAGAAGGAGAAGCGCCCCTCCTTAATTCTCCTCCTCCCCTGGGAGGGGGAGGATATAGGTGGGGGAGGGAAGAATATCTCGAACTTTCAGTGGTGGAGATTTCTGAAAAACTTAATGTTAACCTTAAGACCATTGCTGAGCACATTCGCCGATTGACTATTGCTGGTTTGGTAATGAAGAAATCTGTGGGGGCAAGTGTTTGCCATTGCCTTACAAAAAGAGGAAAAGTAGTTCTTAAGTTCTTAAGAATATTAGAATAAGGACAATTTTAATAATCTCTCCCGTTTTTTCTTTTTCTATAAACAAACAATATATGGGAACTATTTTAGATACCGTTAAAAAATTCGGAAAAATTTATGCCATTATTGGTGGAATGCACGGTTTTTCTGAATTTGAATTATTCAAAGATATAAATTTAATTTGTCTCGCTCATTGCACTCAACACAGAATAGAACTTAAAGAAATTTACCCTGAAAAATACATTGAGGGTGGGGTAGGGAGAATAATTGAGATTTAAAGAGTTTTAAATTTTAATTATGTATAACCCGATAAAACCTTATAAATCTAAAATTATAAAATTGATTAAAAAAACCTGGGACACTCCTTATGTTTCCATTAAAAATGGCGTAATCAAAAAGAAATTTTCTCATCCTGAAGTTAACCACACAGATGGAATAGGCACTAAGGGGATTTACCATTGGAGAAAACAAAGCCTTAAAAATGCCGTTATTGATGCTTTGGCTATGAATTTGAACGACTTAGCGGTAATGAGGGCCACTCCCTATGCTGTGATTGACCATTTATTTTTACCAAAAGATGATAATAAAATCATTTTGGAAATAATACGAGACTTAAGCAGAGAATGCAGAAAAAGAAATATTGCTATTAGCGGAGGTGAGACAGCAATTCATAATAATCTAGAGGGCTTGGAAATAAGTATAGCAATGTTAGGTTTTGTTGAAAAACCAAAAGGCAACCAATTAAAAATAAATGACCTTTTAATAGGGATTGAAAGTTCTGGTTTGCATTCAAACGGTTTTACAAAAATTAGAGAAATATTTGGGAACGAATATAAACCTGAATTTACCAAACCAACTAACATTTACATAGATACAATCCGCTCTTTAAATAAACAATTTGAGATTCATGGAATGATGCATATTACAGGTGGAGCATTTACAAAGCTAAAAGATATTTTGTCTAAAGATGCAGATATTATAATTAGAAAAGATCATCTATTACGTCCTCAAGAAATATTTTTTGAGATATATAACCGGGGAGTATCTGATGAGGAGATGTATAAAACCTTTAATTGCGGAATTGGGTTTGTGATTGGGGTTGGAGAAAAAGATGCTGATGAAATTTTAAAAAGGATTAAAGAATTTAAAGCAGATATTATTGGAGAAGTAATTAAGGGAAATCATAAAATAAAAATTGAATCTATCTTTTCGAAAAAAGAAGTAAAGTATTAATTTTTCTGCATGTGGGTAAATTCCTCGCTTATTTCACTCACTTCGACTTCTACCGGTGCAACTAACAGCAAATATGCGGAAAATCTACGCTTTGTTTGATTTCTCCAAATCGCCTTCGGGAACTTTGCATATTTACGATACGTTGTCCGAAATTTACCTTCCTCCACCTAAAAAAGATAAATTTAAATAAATTCCAATGATACTATGAAAGTTTTAGTTGGTTCTCACAACCCGGTAAAAATTGAAGCAGTAAAAGAATCTTTTTCAAAATACTTTGATAATGTAGAAGTTATTGGCATAAAAGTTAACTCTAAAGTTTCTGATCAACCAATAAATGAAGAAACATTCGAAGGGGCGAAAAATAGAGCGTTGGAATTAAAAAGAATAAATGAAGAAAAAAACCTTGGTGCTAAATTTTTTGTTGGTATTGAAGGAGGAATAATAAAACTTTACTCAAAATGGTTTGCCTTTGGCACAATGTGCATCATTGATGATAAAGGAAGAATTAGTTTTGGGACTTCTCCACATTTTGAACTTCCAGAAAGTATCGTTAAACATCTTTTGGCCGGCACAGAATTAGGTGAGGTGATGGATAAAATTACAGAAGAATACAATACTAAACAAAAAGGAGGGGCAATAGGATTTTTTACAAAAAATGTTATGGATAGAAAAAATCTATATGTTCATGGTTTAGTAGTAGCCTTAATCCCTTTCATAAATGAAAATTTATATTTTGAAAAATAATTGGCAGAACTTCGTAAACTCAAATTGCTATCGCAATTTGGTTCTAACGGACTTACCCACCAGCGATATTAATATAAAATCGATCTATAGAAAAGAACACGAAGTTATGAAAAAGGAAAAACCAATGGCAAACCTTATTTTCCGTATAGCAACTATACTCATGAGAATACGAGGGCTTTTCCGTGATAAGAAAGGAGAAGTTTTGTTAACAAGGGCTAAAAGAGGAGATGTAATTTTGGATTATGGCTGTGGAATTGGATTTAATAC
>CAZICA010000031.1:0-5128 GCA_964537705.1 uncultured Candidatus Saccharibacteria bacterium | reverse complement strand
CATTTGAAATAAAAAATATAAATAATTTCCTCCCCTTTTGCAAAAAGTTTCTTCTGTATCACATTATTCTTTTCTCAATAAGTCTTTCTAAAAGAATTCCACCATAGAAAAATAAAACTCCAATTAATTATATCCCGTTAAAAATTCATTTCAAAAAAATTTGACTTTTTTCAATTATTATGGTAAGTTAGTGAATGGTCACTAACATGATAGGGTCAATTTTCTCATTGGAAGAAGAAACAAGAAAAAAGGAAATTATAAATACCTCCTTAAAAATAGTAGATAAATATGGAGTAAAAGGATTAACAGTAGCAAGAATCGCAAAAGAAATAGGCTTTGCAGAATCAGCTCTTTATAGACATTTTAAATCAAAAAAGGAAATTATTTCATTAATACTGGACAGTGTGCATTTAGAAGCTAAAAAAAATTTTAAGAAAATTGTAGAAAATGCGAAAAATGTTTTTGAAGCCTTAAATGGTCTTTTAAAAAATCATCTGGAGTTTTTAGAAACATACCCCGGAATTTTTAAGATAATCTATTCTGATGAAATTCATATAGGAGATGAATTTCTCCTCAATAAATTAAATACTATAATAAATACAGTGATTTCTATTGTCGAAGAGGTAATAAATGAAGGCAAAAAAGCAAAGCTTGTAAAGAAAAATGTAAATCCAGCACTTGCTGCTATTCATTTTCTTGGAATTGTTCAGACTGTTTTTTCTTTCTGGACAATTAAGAATAGGAAAATTTCTTTAATTAAAATTGGAGATAATCTTCTCTCTCAGTTTTTTGAAGGGATAAAAGCATAATTTTCTTGAAAACTTTGAGAGAGTGAATATTCACTAACGAGAGACGAAATGATAAAGAAAATTTCAGAATTCATAATTAAAGGAAAATGGTTTGTTCCCTCAATCACCCTATTGCTTACCATTTTCTTCATTTATCAAATGAAAAATCTTTATTTCGAAAACAGAATAACTGAATGGCTTGATAAAAAAGACCCGGTCATAAAACTTTTTATAGATGTGGGAGAGAAATTCGGAACAAATGACCTTGTTATGATTGCTTTACGGGCTAATAATGGGAAAACCTTTCCTAAAGAAATTTTAATTAAATTACAAGATTTAACAGAGGAGTTAAAACAATTTAGAGAAATCTCCCATATAAAATCAATCATAAATATGCCTGATATTAAAAAAATTGAAGATGGAATAAAAGTAAAAGATTTTCTCGAATTAATACCGAAAAATAAAGAAGAACTTGAAAAAATCAAAGAATATGCTCTTTCAAAAGAATCGTATGTCAATAATGTTAATTAATTTTGAACAGTCATAACTATCAAAAGGAGGTATTAAAATGAGTCTTAAAAGAACAATATTAAAAAGTCCTTTTAAAGAAATAGTCAGTTTAGCGCTTATTTATGAATTTCCAAGAAAATTCCTATTTAATATTATTGAGAATAGGCTTCATAAAATACTTTTAGAAAGAGATATTGCTCATTTTCCGAGAAAAATGCAAGAAGATAAATTCTATATGGTGCGAAGTATGTTGCGGGCTATTGATAATGGATTAAAGAAAGGGTGGATTTCAAGGCAGGTGTGGTCCCCATTTCTGAAATCATTTGGGAGCGTTTATCTGAAAGAGAATAATAAAATAGAAACTTTTCAAGAACAATACGGCTTTAAGCCACCTGGCTTTATAACTATTAGTCCGACCAAACTCTGTAATCTTCACTGTGTCGGTTGCTATGCAAATAGTTTTAGAAGCGCTAAAGAAAAATTAGATTATAATATTATTAGTCGAGTTATAAAGGAACAAAAAGAGCTGTGGAGCTCTCATTTTACCGTTATTTCCGGAGGAGAGCCTCTGCTTTATAAGAATGAAGGAAAAACTATTTTTGATTTGGCAAAGGAACACAGGGATACTTTTTTCCTGATGTACACAAATGGAACATTAATTAATGACCAAATTGCTCGTAAATTTGCTGAAGTAGGGAATATTACACCAGCTATTTCCGTTGAAGGATTTGAGAAAGAGACAGACGAAAGACGGGGAAACGGGGTTCATAAAAAAATATTAAAAGCTTTTGAGAATTTAAGAAAATATGGTGTTCCTTTTGGAATTTCCATTACAGCTACGAGATTTAATGCTGAACTGATTATGAGCGATGAATTTATTGATTATTATTTCAATCACCATGGAGCACTATATGGATGGATCTTTCAATATATGCCCATTGGTCGAAGCTTTACTTTAGATTTAATGGTAACACCTGAGCAGCGACTTCAAATGTATCTTAAAACTTGGAAACTGATTAGAGAGAAAGGGATTTTCTTAGCAGATTTCTGGAATTGTGGAACTGTTAGCACTGGATGTATTTCTGCCGGTAGATATGGAGGATATTTTTATATAGATTGGAATGGAAATGTGATGCCGTGCGTATTTAATCCTTATAAAATCCATAACATTATTGAGGTTTATAAACAGGGAGGTGATTTAAATACAGTGCTTTTTTCATCATTTTTTAAAGGTATTCGGGATTGGCAAAAAAAATATGCTTTGGAAAAACCATCTTCTGAAATGGGAAATATTATAATACCATGTCCTATTAGAGATCACTATAAAATGATGTATGAATTGATTAAAAAAACAGGTGCTGAACCTGCGGATGAAGCTGCAGAACAGGCTTTGCAAGATCCTGAATATTATAAAGGATTGGTAAAATACGGAGAAGAATTAAAAAAGATTACAGATAAAATTTGGGAGAAAGAATATCTGGAACCTGAGCGCAAAAGAATACAGGAAATCAATAAAGTGCCTCAAACCCTTGATTTTTTGAACATTCAGGGAAATATAAATCATTTAAGGCAGGCTTTGGAAACCTTGAGGAACAAAATTTTACATTAATTTAAAGAAATATGAAAAGAAAAATAGAATTGATTCCTCTTGAGACCATTCCAGAAATAAACCCAGGAAATGATTTGGCAAAAATAATCGTAGAATCGGCTCAAAAAGAGATAGGAGGATTAAAAGATAAAGATATTGTTGTTGTAACTTCAAAAATAATTTCTAAAGCCGAGAATTGCTTGATAAATCTTGAAGAATTAGAGCCCTCTAAAAAAGCTTTTAAAATCGCCAAGAAAACATTAAAACCGCCAAAATTAGTTCAGGCTATTTTAGACCATAGCGAAAAAATTATCGCAGTTGTTCCCTTTTATGATTTTATCAAAGAGGGACTTATTGATTATAAAAAATTTACTACCAAGCCAGATGTGAGTATAGAACTAATAAAACATGATGCTTGTTTTCTTATTACTATTGATAAGGAAGGAAGAATTTACAGCGATGCGGGAATTGATACCTCAAATCATCCTTCGGGAATAGCAAGTTTTCCGCCTCCTTTTCCCAATAAGTCAGCTCAAAAAATGAGAAAGAAAATAAAGGAATTAACCGGAAGAAATGTTGCTGTTGTAATAGCTGACACTGAAATCATTCCGTTTGGAACAATGGATTTACCTCGAGGAATTTCGGGAATAAAATCCCAGGCTCAAAGATTTGCTGAAAATGATAGATATGGCAAACCAAAATACGGAGGTGTGGACCTTATAGCCTGTTACCTAACCGCTGCAGCCAGCCTCTGGTTTGGGCAAACTAACGAGGGAATTCCTGTAGTAATTATAAGGGGTTATGAACATCAGCAAGTTGAGGAGATAATTCAACTTGTTGGTACTTTCGATTTCTCAGTGATTAAAAAAATAATTAAAAAGATTTTTAAATATTCCCTTAGAATATGCGATATGAGATATCTTGATGAGTTTTTAGATATTTTTTAGAAATTGAAGACGAAAATGTTCTCGCTGATATTCAAAAAATTTACAGCAGTAACCATATTTAGCATTGCTATGGGATTTATGGAAGCAGCGGTAGTAGTTTATCTTAGAGAGCTTTACTATCCAGAGGGGTTTTATTTTCCTCTAAAAATCATCCCAATTAACATCCTTTTTGTGGAATTAGGACGGGAAATGTCTACTATTGTGATGCTCATTCTTATTGGTTTTATCACGGGAAAAACTCTTTTAGAAAAATTTTGTTATTTTCTTTATAGTTTTGGCATCTGGGACATCTTCTATTATATATGGTTAAAAGTAATTTTAAATTGGCCTCCTTCGTTGTTGACTTGGGATCTTCTTTTTCTTATCCCTGTTCCCTGGGTTGGTCCTGTTTTAGCTCCTCTTATAGTGGCATTGACAATGTCAATAACGGCAGGGGGAATCATTTATTTTCAAGAAAAGGGTTACTCTTTCAAAATAAATAAATTGGATTGGATATTAGGTATTTCATCTGCTTTGCTCATTTTTCTCTCTTTTATCTGGGATTTTTCTCGTATAGTAGCTCAACAAATACCTATTAAATATCATTGGCAATTGTTTATCTCAGGAGAGTTGTTGGGCGTATACACAGTTTTTCGAATCTTTAAAAATAGCGATAGAACTAATCCAAAGTTTTCATAAGATAAATCAGATCCTTTCAAACTTCTTCTTTAAACTAATTTCTTGACAAAGCGATTTTTTTGAATATAATGTGAGTGAAGGTTCACTCATGAAGAAATCAATTTTTGCTTTAGAAGAAGGAACGAGAAAAAAAGAAATCATTGATATTTCTTTAAGGATAGTTGATAAAAGAGGGGTTAAAGGATTAACTGTTGCACGGATTGCCAAAGAGGCAGGTTTTGTTGAGTCAGCATTATACAGGCATTTTAGATCTAAAAAAGAAATTATTTCATTAATTTTAGATAGTGTTCTTTTAGATGCTCGTTCTTATTTCAAGAAAGTTAAAGAAATGTCATTAAATGCAATTGATGCCTTAAAAATACTACTTAAAATTCATCTTGAATTTTTAGAAGCCTATCCAGGAATATTCAGGATTATTTACTCTGATGAAATTCATCTAGGTGAGAATTTTCTCCTTGAAAAGCTTCATTTATTCACGAATGAACTAATAAAATCAATAAAAAAAATAATAAGTCAAGGAATAAAGGAGAGTCTTTTTAAAGCAAATGTTGATGCATCTTTAGCTGCTATTCATTTTCTTGGAATTGTTCAGACTGCATTCACCTTTTGGACCATAA
>CAZICA010000030.1:0-6044 GCA_964537705.1 uncultured Candidatus Saccharibacteria bacterium | reverse complement strand
ATTCCTTCTGGAACTTATACTACATCTGTGATATTCTTTGCTATAGCGGAGTAAAGTATGCTTTCTCAACTTCAACAACTTAAAAAAGAAATTTTAAAAAAACTGGAAGAAATTAAAGATGAAAAAACTCTCCAGAATTTTGAAATAGAAATTTTGGGTAGGAAGGGAAAGCTTACTAAAATTTTAAGAGGAATTTCTGAACTTCCTTTAGAGGAAAGAAAAAAGGTGGGAAAATTAGCTAATGAATTAAAAGAATTATTCGAAAATCGAATTCAAACTCTTAGAAAAAAAATATTGGAAAATAAGTACAAAGACATCGAAAAAAAAGAAACTATAGATTTCAAAAAACTAGGAATAATTCCTTCTAAAGAAAAAGGAGCTCTCCATCTTATTCCCTCTTTTATTGATCAAATTAAAAAAATAGCTTTAGAACTTGGATATGAAATTTTAGAAGGACCTGAAATTGAAACAGACTGGTATAATTTTGAATCTTTAAATATCCCAAAGGATCATCCAGCAAGAGATCTTCAGGACACTTTTTACCTTGATATCTTTAATAAAGAGCCTTATCTCCTGCGAACTCATACTACTAATATGCAAGTTCATATTATGGAAAAAAGAAAACCTCCTATTAAAACAATAGTAATAGGCCGAGTTTATCGAAGAGACGATGATCCCACTCACTCTCCAATGTTTCATCAATTTGATGCCCTTGTTGTTGATAAAGGAATCAAATTAAGTGATCTTAAAGGAACTTTAGAATTATTTTTCAAAAAACTTCTAGGAGAAGATATAAATATTCGCTTTAGAACAAGTTATTTTCCCTTTACAGAACCAAGTATAGAAGTTGATATAACTTGTACTTTATGCAAGGGAAAAGGTTGTGGAGTTTGTAAGGGGACTGGCTGGCTGGAAATGGCAGGAGCAGGAATGGTTCATCCAAATGTTTTTAAAAACGCAGGATATGATCCAGCTCTCTTTAAAGGATTTGCATTTGGAGCTGGAATTGAAAGACCCTTAATGATAAAACACAAAATTGAAAATATAAGAGTGTTTTTTGAAAACGATCTACGATTTTTAGAACAGTTTAAAGAATAAAAATGTATTTTTCCTTTAATTGGTTAAAAGAATTTGTTGAGATAGATAAAAGTGCAGATGAAATTGCAGAATTGCTCACCTGCAAAACTGCTGAAGTTGTTTCTTTTCAGAAAAAAAACAAGGACGTAATTTTTGATTTAGATATCTTGCCTAATAGAGGAGATCTAACGGGACACCTAGGAATAGCAAGAGAGATTGCTGCAATAGAAAGAAAAAAAATTAGTTTGAAAGAATTAAAATCAGAAGAAGAAAACACCGAGATCGAAAATTATCTCACGGTAGAAATAGAAGATTTTAACGATTGTCCCAGATATATGGCCAGAGTAATAGAAGATGTGAAGATTGGACCTTCTCCTGAATGGCTTAAAGAAAAATTAGAAAATTGCGGAATTCAATCAATCAATAATGTAGTAGATATAACTAATTATATTATGCTTGAATTAGGTCAACCTCTTCATGCTTTTGATGGAGAAAAAATAGCTCTCGATCAAAATAATAAACGGAAAATTATTGTAAGACGAGCAAAAGAAGGAGAAGAAATTATCACCTTAGACGGAATAAAACGGAAATTAAAAAATAATGTCTTAATAATTGCCGATTTTAAAAAACCAATTGCTGTTGCGGGAATAATGGGAGGAGCGAATTCAGAAATTGATGAAAATACAAAAATGGTAATTTTAGAATCTGCTAATTTTAATCCGATTTTAATAAGAAAAGCAGCAAAATTCCTTAATCTAAGAACAGAAGCAGAAGAAAGGTTTGAGAAAAATTTGGATTTTTATCTGGCTGAACTAGCATTAGAACGCGCCACTTCTTTGATAAAAACCCTAGCAGGAGGAAAAATAGTAAAAGGAAAAATTGATCAATTTAAAACCAAACCACCTAAGACTAAAATCGAGATCAAACCTTCTATGATAAATGACTATTTAGGAACTGATTTAAAAAAAGAAGAAATTAAAGATATCCTACTTTCCCTTCAATTCAAAATAGAAGAAAAAGAAAAGGATCTCTTTGAAGTTGAAGTTCCCTCTTTTAGAAAGGATATAAAAATGGATAAAGATTTAATAGAGGAAATTGCAAGAATTTATGGATTTGAAAAAATTCCTTCGACTTTACCAAAAACAATTATCTCCCAAGAATTTAATAAATCGGTATTTCTTGAAAATCAAGTTCGACATTTTTTAAAAAATTTTGGATTCTTTGAAATCTATACTTATACCTTTTTAAGTAAAGAAATCTTGGAAAAAACAAGACTTGAAGCCAAAAATTGTTTTAAAATTAAAAATCCTCTTTCTAATTTGAAAGAATATATGAGAACCACTTTGATCCCAAATCTTTTAGAAACTTCTTATGAAAACCTTAAAAATTTCGATAAATTCAGACTTTTTGAATTAGGAAGAGTTTATTTAAAAGAAAAAAAACCACCTGAGACTCAAAATTTAGGGTTAGCAATTGTAGGAGAGAAAAATGAAAAAGGCTTTTTCTTATTAAAAGGGATTTTAGAAGAATTTTTAAAAACATTTAAAATCGAAAATTGGGATCTTATCTCTATTGAAAAAACATCATTTCCTTATCTTCATCCGGGAAAATCGGCTCAAATAATGCTGGAAAATAATATTCTAGGAGTAATAGGAGAAATCCATCCTTTAGTTCTTTATAATTTCGAGATCAAAAAACCAGTCGTTATCTTAGAAATAAATTTTGACCTTTTAAAGAAATTTGCTCAACCAATTTCAAAAGAAATTAAATTAGAAATCTCTGAAGCGATTTACAAACCGATTTCTAAATTCCAAGCAACTGAAAGAGATCTAGCTTTTCTAGTAGATAAAGATCTGGATCCTAAAAAACTTGAGACACTTATCCGAGAAGTAGATAAATTAATCAAACGAGTGGAATTATTTGATGAATATTATTCGGAAAAATTAGGTAAGGATAAAAAGAGTCTTGCATATCATATAACTCTTCAAGCTGAAGATAGAACTTTAAAGGAAGAAGAAATTAATGAAATTATTTCGAAAATAATCCAAACGGTAGAAGAAAAAACAGGAGGAAAACTCCGGGGAAAATGAAAGAATCATTTTATATCGGAAAAATTTTCCAAATCGAGATAAGAATTCATTATTCATGGTTTCTGATTTTTTTTCTGGTCTCTTTTTCTTTTGCCAAATATTTGATACCCGAACAATTTCCTAATCATTCCCAAATTTTTTATTGGACCATTGGGATTTTCTCTGCCTCTCTTTTGTTTATATCAGTCTTTCTTCATGAATTAGCCCATTCTTTTATTGCTCAATCTCAAGGAATAAAAATCCGTCAAATTCTTCTTTTTATCTTTGGAGGAATTGCTTTTATGGAAGGAGAAATAGAAAATCCTTCTGCCGAACTTAAAATAGCCATCGCAGGACCTCTAATGTCATTATTTCTTGGTGTTTTGTTTTTTTTCTCTAGCTCTATTTTCCCGGTGTTTAAAAATCTAGCCTATCTAAATTTTGGTCTTGCTATTTTTAATTTGGTTCCAGCATTTCCTTTAGATGGAGGAAGAATATTTCGTTCTATTTTTTGGAAATTAACTAAAGACATTAAAAAAGCAACTAAATTAGGTGTAAATTTAAGTAAAATTTTTGTTATTATTTTATTATTTTGGGGATTCTATAATATCTTTAATGGCTATCTTTTAAATGGAATTTGGCTCATTTTTATTGGCTGGTTTCTATTTCAAGCAGCCCAAGCAAGTTATAACCAAGTTATTTTAAAAGAAATCTTGTCAGAGATTAAAGTTTTAGATATTATGAAAAAAAGAATCTTTTTAGCTTCTCCTGAAATTTCTTTAAAAACACTAATTAAAAGATATTGGTTAACTCATCAAGATGTATTTCCAGTAATAGAAGAAGGGAAATTTTTGGGAATAGTAGATTTTAAAAGAATTAAAAATCTTAAATCTTCAAATTTTGAGAAATTAACAGTTAAAGATGTAATGATTCCCTCTCAGAAATTGATCCATCTTTCTCCAACTGAGAATGCTTACAATGCATTTACTAAAATGCTTTCTTTTGATCTAGGAATTCTTCCTGTGGTTGAAAATGAAAAATTTTTAGGATTCGTAGACCGAAATTCTATTTTCTTTATTATAACTTTAAAGAAATTAAAAAATCTGATCTAGAATGAAAAGAACTCATAAAACTTGTGATCTAAACAAAAACCTTGTAGGTCGAATTGTAGAAGTAGCTGGATGGGTCCATCGAAGAAGAGATCATGGGGGGCTAATTTTTATTGATTTAAGGGATAGATGGGGGATTGTTCAACTTGTCTTTGATCCAAAAAGAAATCCTAAAAGTTTTAAAATAGGAGAAAAATTAAAGCCAGAATTTGTTATTAATGCAAAAGGAGAAGTTGTAAAAAGGCCCTTAGGGACAGAAAATAAATTGATTCCTACAGGAGAGATAGAAATATTAGTCTCAGAAATAGAAATTTTAAATCAATCAAAAACACCTCCTTTTGAAATACCTCCAGAGAAAGAAAAACCTGTTGAAGAAGAGCTTAGATTAAAATATAGATATTTAGATCTTCGAAGAAATAGGATGAAAGAAAATATAATTAAAAGACACCAAATCACAAAATTCATAAGAGACTTCTTGTCAGATAGAGATTTTCTTGAAATAGAAACACCAATTTTAACAAAATCTACCCCTGAAGGAGCAAGAGATTTTTTAGTTCCTTCCAGATTAAATCCTGGTTGCTTTTATGCCTTACCCCAAGCACCCCAACAATTAAAACAAATTTTAATGGTTGCTGGATTTGAAAGATATTTTCAAATTGCAAGATGTTTTAGAGATGAAGATTTAAGAGGGGATAGACAGCCAGAATTTACTCAACTGGATCTAGAAATGTCTTTTGTTGATTCTTCGGATATTATGGGAATAATTGAAGATCTATTGATAAGAATAATTAAAAAATTTATGCCAAATCATAAATTGGTGAAAAAACCTTTTCCTATTTTAACTTATCAAGAAGCAATGGAAACTTATGGAACCGATAAGCCAGATCTAAGATTTGATTTAAAATTAGTAGAGCTTACTCCTATTTTTAAAAGTAGTAAATTTGAAATATTTAAAAATGCAATTAAAAAAGGATTTGTTATCAAAGGTTTAAAAGTAAAATTAGAGGAACCCTCAAGAAAGGAAATGAATAGATTAATAGATTTTGTAAAAGAAAACGGAGGTTCTGGGCTTGTACATTTTTCTTTAACTAAAAAGGAATTAAATTCTCCTATTATAAAATTTCTTTCAGAAAGAGAAAAGAAAGATCTAATAAAAACTTTAAATTTAAAAGCAGGAGAAACAGCATTTGTTGTAGCTGATGAAAAAATCACAGCCTCTGTTGTTTTAGGAAAATTAAGAGAAAAATTAGCAAAAGATCTAAATTTAATTGATCCATCGCTGATTTCTCTTGTTTGGATTGTTAATTTTCCTTTGCTCACATTTAATGAAGAAGAAAAAAGATGGGAATCAGTCCATCATCCATTTACAGCACCATTTGAAGAAGATGTTCCTCTTTTAGATTCAGATCCCCAAAAAGTAAGAGCAAAAGCTTATGATATAATTTTCAATGGTGTTGAATTAGGAGGAGGGTCTATAAGAATCCATAAGCCAGAACTTCAAAAGAAAATTTTTAAAATAATGGGTTATTCGGATAAAGAAATTGAAAAAAGATTTGGACATTTACTTAAAGCATTCTCTTTTGGAGCTCCTCCTCATGGAGGAATTGCTTTAGGGCTCGATAGATTGGTAATGCTTATTCAAGAAGAAAGCTCTATTAGAGAAGTAATAGCCTTCCCAAAAACAGGAGAAGGAAGATGTCTTCTAATGGACGCTCCTTCAGAAGTCGACCCAGCCCAACTTAAGGAAGTTCATATAAGGGTAATAAAGAGGAATCAAAGAAAATAGAAA
>CAZICA010000029.1:0-6224 GCA_964537705.1 uncultured Candidatus Saccharibacteria bacterium | reverse complement strand
CACTGTGGTCTTAGAAAAAGAAAGCACAGGAGAGGATTACTGGATTACCATAGATTTGAGAAGTATGACTGTAAAATCAATAGAAAAGAAGTAAAAGAAGGAGAAGAAAAATTTTATTTTTCTATTTCAAAACAAAAATTAAGTTAAAAGAATTGTAGCTGAAGAACCAGAAAAAAATGGATAGAAAAAGCTCCCTCTCCCGTACACCAAAACGGATATTCAAAAGATGCTAAAGAGATTTTCAAAAAGAAATTAGGTTTTATTCCAGAAGACGATATCGAAAAAAAATAGCTAAGATTTTTCTCTTTTGTGAGTTTTTACTTTAGAAAATTACTGTTTGTTCCTCGGAGGTTTTGTTCCTCGGAGGTTTCACCTCCGTAAAATTTTGTAAATAAACTCGGGGTGTCCAGGATTGGCCACCTCCGGAGTGGCGGAAATAAAAAACTCCCGGGGTGGGACTCGAACCCACAACCTACTGGTTAACAGCCAGTTGCTCTACCATTGAGCTACCCGGGAATATTGCTTATTCTAAATATTCTTTTAATTTCTTAGCTAGTCTATTTCTTTTTAATTTAAGCAAAGCTTTTGCTTCAATCTGACGAATTCTTTCCCTTGTCACCCCAAATTCTCTTCCAACCTCTTCCAAAGTATGAGTTTTTCCATCATCCAAACCAAATCTCATTCTCAAAATCTTTTGCTCTCTTGGAGAAAGCAGAACTAAAACTTCCTTAATATGCTCTTTTAGTGCTTGATGGGTGGCATATTCTTCTGGAGACAAAGTCTTTTTATCTTCGATAAACTCTCCCAAAGTTGAATCTTCTTCCTCTCCTACAGGAGCTTCTAGAGAAACCGTTTCTTGAGAAATTTTTAAAATATGACGAACTTTCGAAACATCAATTCCCATTTCCGCTGCAATTTCCTCAGGAGTTGGCTCTCTATGAAGTTCTTGAGTTAATTGCCTTTGAACACGAGTTAATTTATTTATGGTTTCAACCATATGGACTGGAATTCGAATTGTCCTTGCCTGATCTGCTAAAGCTCGAGTAATAGCTTGTCTAATCCACCAGGTAGCATAAGTAGAAAACTTAAACCCCTTTCTCCAATCAAACTTCTCTACCGCTCTGATCAAACCAATATTTCCCTCTTGAATAAGATCTAAAAGAGAAAGACCTCTTCCAATATATTTTTTTGCAACAGAAACCACTAATCGAAGATTGGCTTCGACCAACTTCTTTTTTGCTTCCTCATCTCCTTTTTCAACCCTTTTTGCTAAAGCAATTTCCTCTTCAGGAGGAAGCAACGGAATTCTTCCTATCTCTCTTAAATACATTCTTACCGAATCATCCGTAATATCTGCTAAAATAGCTTCTTCTCTTTTTGCTGCCTCTTCTTCTAATTCTTCTTCTAACTCTTGTTTTTGTTGTTCGTCTAAAATTTCAATGCCTTCCTCAAAAAGTCTGGCATATAATTCATCAAGAATTTCTGTATTCTCTTCCACATCAGGAATTCTTTCCAAAATTTCTGCTTGAGTAAGAAACCCTTGTTCTTTTCCTTTGGTAACAAGGGCTTCAATTCTAGGATCCTTTTCTTCTTTAGGTTTTTGAGTTTTTTTTCTTGGCATCGTTTAAAAAAGATTGAAATTCTTCTAAAAGTTTTTTAAGTTGATCTTTATTTCCTTCTCTCTCTGCTTTTTGAATTAAAGTTTCATAATGTTTTTTCTTTTCCTCAAATTTTATTCTTTTCAATCTTTCAAGTGCCTGTTTTAACTCTGTCGAAGGATCTTCTATATTCTCTCCTAAAAAGTAAAGCAAATCCGCTAATTTTTTAAGTTCATACTCTTGAAGAGTTTCTTTAAACTTTAGAAAGTTAAATTCATCTTTTTTATTATAATATAAATTTAAATTTTTGTAAAGAACGGCATACTTTTCTTGAGTAAAATCTGACTCATCTGTAATTTCAAAAATTTCTTTTTGAAATTCCGGAAATACTAAAGCTATTCCTAATATAATCTCTTCTAATTTTTTTCTAAAAGTAGATGAATCCAAAACTTCTGAATCAATCTCAATTTCATCTTCGTTCTTCTCTGACTTAATTTTTAAAAGTTCATCCTCGATAACTTTCTCAGAAACCTCTAATTCTTTGGCAATTCTGGAAATAAAGTGAGTTTGCTCGATTCTATTTGGTATCTTTTTTATAACTGGAAGTAAAAATGAAGCTATTTTCTTCTTTGTTCTTATATCATAAGGTTTAGAAAATTTTGAAAAAATTGTTTGGAAATAAAATTCTGTTACATCAATAGGATTTTTTACAGCTTCTTTCCATAATTCAGGAGATTTTTTAATACATTCATCAGGATCTTTTGCATCTGGTATTAAAATCACTGAAATCTCAAGTTCTTCATTGGAAATTAGATCAATTGCTCTTTGAGTAGCTAGCTCTCCTGCTTCATCCTTATCAAAAGCAAAAGAAAAATTTTTACTATATCTAGATAAAAGTTTAATCTGATTTTCTCCTAAAGCAGTACCTGAGGATGCTACAACATTTTCTACTTTAATCATATGAGAGGCTATTGTATCCATATATCCTTCAACTATTATTACTCTATCAGATTCTTGTATTTTCTTTTTAGCAAAATTCAAGCCATAAAGAACTTTACTTTTATCATAGATCAAACTATTAGGAGAATTAATGTATTTTGGCTCTCCTTCCAAAGCTCTTCCAGCAAAAGCTACAATTTTACCTACATGATTAAAGATTGGAAAAATAATTCTATTTCTAAAGAAATCTTTAAGTTCTCCTTTAATCTCTGTTATCAAACCTAATGATATAAGATCTTCTTTATTAAATCCTTTCTTAAGTAAAAATTTAAAAAGAGCGTCTCCAATCCGAGGTGCAAATCCTAATCTAAATTTTTTTATTATATCTTCAGTTAAATTCCTTTCCTTTATAAGATATTCAAGTGGTTTCTTTCCTATCTCGGAAAACAAAATCTTTTGGTAAAACTGACAAGTAAGCTCTAAAATTTTATAATAAATATCTTTTTTTGTCTGAGACTTTTTATCCAAAGGTTTTAATTGAACTCCTGCTCTATCTGCTAAAATCTGGAGTGCTTCCTTAAAATCAACTCCTTCCATTTTCTCAACAAAGGTAAAAATATCTCCCCCTATTCCACATCCAAAACATTTAAAAACTTGTCTTTCTGGACTAACCATAAAAGAAGGTGTTTTTTCAGAGTGAAACGGACAAAGAGCTTTAAAATTTCTTCCTGTTTTCTTTAGAGGAAAATAAGAAGAAATTAAATCCACGATATCTATTTTTGATTTTATCTCTTCTATTGGATCCATGATTCTAATTTATCATAAAATAAGATCTTTTTAAATTTTAAAAAATTTGTTATTATAAACTCATGAAAGAATTGAGCGAAAATATCGCTAAAATATCCTATTCAAAGGACAAACTTTCTATTTTTAAAGAATATCCTCCTAATCAAAGAGGATTTATTCTTTTAAGGCTTTCAAAACGACCAAGAGAAGAAATTTTAAAAAAACTTTCTGTCGAAGAAATAGTGGAATTGCTTAAATATTTAGATCCAGATGAAGCTACTGATTTAATTCAGGTTCTTCCTAAAAGAAAAAGAAATGAGGTCATCAAAAATTTGAGCCAAAACCTTAAGGAAAAAGTCCAATTTTTACTTCGATTTAATCCAAAAACAGCTGCAGGCTTAATGAGTCTTAATTATATTGAGATCGAAGAAAATAAAACATTTAAAGAACTTTCAGAAATTATTAAAAAGCATGAAGCAAGAACAGGAAAATTCCCAACAATTTTGGTAGTTAAAAATGGATTTTTAAAGGGAGAAATACCAGGTCATGTCCTTATTTTTGGAAAAGAAAATGAATTGATATCAAATTATATCAAAAAAATTCCAAAAATTAAATATAATCAATCAGAATTAGAAGTTGTAAAAATTTTTAAAGCCCATCCTCATGAAAAAATTGTTGTTCTTGATAAAGATAACTCTATTTTAGGTGTAATTTATTCGGATGATATTTTAAATGTAATTGAAAGACATTCTTCAAATTCTTTATATAATTTTGCAGGAGTGAAAGAGGAAGAGGATGTATTTGATTCAGCTTTTATTAAAGTTAAAAACAGATACAAATGGCTTATTATTAATTTAGGAACAGCTTTCTTAGCTGCTTCAGTTGTAAGTTTGTTTCGTCACACTATTTCTAAATGGGTTCTTTTAGCAGTTTATATGCCTATTGTAGCTGGAATGGGAGGTAATGCAGGAACTCAAACTTTAGCAGTTGTTGTAAGAGGACTTACTTTAAACGAAATTGAATTTAAAACAGCTAAAACGGTGATAATAAACGAAATTATAGCAGGTGCTATAAATGGAATAATCAATGGTTGTCTTGTAGCCTTGGTGGCTACTTTCTGGAATAAAAGTCCTTTACTTGGCCTGATTGTAGGAGTAGCAATGATAATTAATCTCATAATAGCAGGATTTTTTGGGGTAATAGTTCCTTTATTTATGAAATTTTTAGGAAAAGATCCTGCAACTTCGGCCACAATTTTTATCACCACTGCAACAGATGTTTTTGGGTTTTTGGCATTTTTGGGGCTAGCCCATTTAATCTTATAAAATGGAAGAAAAAACAAAATTTAGTCTATTAAATGCCATTGGAAACACTCCTTTGGTAGAATTTGTAAATTTAAAAATACCAAAGGAAGTAAGGATATTAGGAAAATTAGAAGGAACCAATCCTTCAGGATCAGTAAAGGACCGACCTGCTTATTGGATGATTAAAAAAGCAGAAGAAAAAGGAGAACTAACTAAAAATAAAATCATAATTGAACCAACCTCAGGAAATACAGGAATATCTTTGGCAATGATAGGAGCTCTTTTAGGATATAAAGTAAAACTTTTTATGCCGGAGTGTGTTTCTATAGAAAGACAAAGAATACTAAAAGCATTTGGAGCTCAAGTAATTTTAACTCCTGCAGAAGAAGGAACAGACGGAGCAATAAAAAGAGCTCTTTCTTTACTAAAAACAAATCCAGAAAAATATTATATGCCAAATCAGTTCGAAAATGAAAATAACACTTTAGCCCATTATGAAACAACAGGACCGGAGATTTACAATCAAACTAATGGAGAAATAGATGTTTTTGTTGCTGGAATGGGAACTACAGGTACTTTAATGGGTGCTGGAAAATATTTAAAAGAAAAAAATCCAAAAATAAAAATCGTAGGGATTGAACCTCAACTGGGACATAAAATTCAAGGACTTAAAAATATGAATGAATCTATTGTTCCTAAAATTTATAAACCAGAACTTTTAGATAGAAAAATCACTATAGGAGATGAAGAAGCTTTTAAGACAACAAGATTACTCGCAATAAAAGAAGGAATTTTTGTAGGAATGTCATCTGGTGCTGCTGTTGCTGGAGCACTTAAAATAGCTAAGGAAATAAAAAAAGGAACAATTGTAGTTATTTTACCTGACAGAGGAGACCGATATTTAAGTACCACTCTTTTCCGCTCAGTTTGCGCCGAATGTCCTCCCTAGAAGCAAGAAATTCCTCTAAATGATTCTCTTTCTATCCGAACTTTTTTTAGCTTTTCTAAATGCCTCCCATATTTCGCTGAGAGTCAACGGGCGATTTTCTTCTTCTGTTTTTCTCATTAGTTGACAAACTGGACAATCATCATCGTACCAGTAATCAGGATCATCTTTAGCATTTAAAGGGGGCGACTTAATCCATTTGTCAATTTTTTCAGCCAAGAAATCATATTCATTCTGAACCCAACCATGAATCCAGCCACTGGGATCTTTTTCAAGTATTTGCTCTAATTTATCAATTGAAGCGCCTTTCTTAAGTTCCTCTCTTAAACGCTCCTTAAGTTCTGGAACATCAATAATACCCAGTTCTTCAACGAAATACCTGAAACGTTCTCGTCTTTCCTCTTCAGTTACTTTGGGTAGAGGAATAAATCGCTGGTTTTGTTTTTTTATTACTGCCAATTTCTGACGATAAGCACAGGAAATTCTTACCAATTTTCCGGTTGCCATATCAAGAAAATAAATATACTTTCTGTTAGGATCCTTTATCGCCTGACACAACTTTTTGTGCACCTTTTCAGTTATTTTTACACCATTTGATAAAATATACATATGACTAAATTAATTTATATTTTTTATCTTAACCTCTTTTTT
>CAZICA010000028.1:0-6592 GCA_964537705.1 uncultured Candidatus Saccharibacteria bacterium | reverse complement strand
CACTTCATAAATTTCATTTACTTTGTGGCGATAAACACTTCGCACTTTTTTGAAAACTGCTTTCTCAAATAAAACTTTAGGATAAAAAGAACAATTTTTTGGAATTTTTCTTTCAAAACCCAAAACTTCAAGATCATCTTTTACAAATTTTTCGATTTTTTCTTCATTTTCTTGATAATAAGGATCAATCACTTCTTTGATTGGAAGAATTTCAATTTTACCTTTTCGTTTTATCATTACTGGTGTCTCACCACTAACACTTGCTGCCATCACAATCACTCCTGTAGAGCTATCAAAACCATCCATTTCTACTAAAATTTGATTTAAGGTTTGCTCTCTTTCATCATGAGATCCTCCTAAACCTGCTCCTCTATGTCTTCCTACTGCATCAAGTTCGTCAATAAAGACAATACAAGGAGCATGTTTTTTTGCTTTAGCAAAAAGATCTCTCGTTCTTGCAGCTCCTACTCCTACAAACATTTCTACAAATTCGGAGCCGGAAATAGAAAAGAAAGGAACTCCTGCTTCCCCAGCCACTGCTTTTGCTAAAAGAGTTTTACCACAGCCAGGGGGTCCTATTAAAAGAATTCCTTTTGGTATTTCTGCTCCTAAAGCTAAAAATTTTTTTGGGTTTTTAAGAAATTCAACGATTTCTTTTAATTCTTCTTTTGCTTCTTTGGCTCCTGCAACATCAGCAAAGGTTATTCTAGGTCCTTTTCCTTCAAATAATCGCGCTCTTGATTTTGAGAAAGAAAGAGCTTGAGAACCAGCAACTTGTGCCTGTTTGAATAAAAACCAGAGAAATCCTCCAAAAAGAAGGAAAGGAAGTAAAATAGAGGCTAAAGAAAGTATCCAATTATTCTCTGAAGCATTTTTAATCTCAATAGCTACTTTTTCAGGAGTGATGCCATATTGGGTGAGAGAAATATTATTTTCTTTATAAGCTATTGCTTTTGTTTTTTCTCCTTTAAGCTCTGCTTCTATTTTGTTTCCTATTACCTTTATTTTTTCAACTTCTCCTTTTTCTACCTTTTCAATAATAAAATTAATAGGAACCTCCTTATATTTTTTTTCTTTGGGGGCCCAAACATAGATCAAAGAAAGCGCTAGGATAAGAATTAAGATATAAAGGGTCCAGTTTTTCATATTTTTTATTATACTTGATTGTAATATTTCTGTCAATAAAAGGCTTTTTAATGCGATTTTTTAATTTTAAGCAAACAAATTAAGGATATTATAATCAGTCCTATACTTACAATTTGAGCTAAAGAAAGATGGAAAATTATTCTTGGTTCTATTCTAAAGATCTCGACTAAAAATCTTCCAATACTGTAGTAAAGAATATAACCAAAGAATAAGCTGCCTGATCTAATTTTTTTTGAAAGCAAATAATAAAAGATTAGAAATCCTAAAAGACAAATTATAGATTCATAAAGAAATACCGGATGAAAGAAAGAATAACTTATAAATTCTTTTGGTCTTAATTCTTCTTTTACCCACATTTTCCAAGGCAAATTAGTAGGATATCCAATAAGTTCTTGGTTAATAAAATTTCCCCATCTGGAAATTCCTTGTCCAAGTAAGATAAAGGGAGTAAAAAGATCAGCAAATTTTAGAAAGGATAATTTATATTTTAAACAATAAAGGTAGATTGCGATAAATCCGAAAAGCAAAGCGCCATGGATTGAAAGACCACCTTTTGAAATTTTAAAGATTTCTAAAGGATTTTGAATAAAATAGTTAAGTTGGAGTAAAACAAAAATAGTTCTTGCACCTAAAAACCCAGCTAAAGTTCCCCAGAAAACCAAATTTATAAGGTGCTCCTGATTATAATTTCTCTTTTTCGCCTCTTTTAAGATGAGAAGAAATCCAATTAAAAAGGAGGTTGCTATCAAAATACCATACCAATAGATTTTAAAAGGACCAAAAGAAAAAGCTATTGGATCTATTTGAATTTTTCCCTTAAAAACCTCCTTTACCCAATAGCTGAATCCAAAAAGAATCAGAATACCTCCTAATAAAATTATTAAATTTTTCCAATTAAATTTTTTCATTTTAAATTTTTAAAAGTTTTTCAAACTTTTCTTTTTCTTTAAAAGGTCCTATAATTGCTAAATTTAAATTTTTCAAGGAAAAAATTTTATTTGCTACTTTTAATAGATCTTTTATTTGGACTTTTTTAATTTGATCTACAATCTCTTGGAAAGTTTTTATTCTTTTTTCTAATAATTCTTGTTCTGCTAAAAAACTAGCTACAGAAGATGTGTTTTCCAAAAAAAGTTTTAACCTTCCTATTAGATATTCTTTAGCTCTTTTTAATTCTTCTTTTTTAATAGTTCTTTTTATTTCTTTTAATTCTTTTAAAATAGTCGAAATAGCTAATTCAGCTCTTTTATTGTCAACCCCTGCTGAGATAGAAAAAACTCCTGTATCAAGAAATCCTTCTGTTTCTGATTTTATATAATAAGCTAACCCTAATTCATCTCTTAATTTTACAAAAAGTCGAGAACTCATATTTCCTCCCAAGATAACACTTAATAGATTAAGAGGATAACGCCAGAAATGATCTCGTTTAAAAGTTCTAACTCCTAAAATTAGATGAGTTTGATCTGTTTCTTTAAATTCTAAAAGACATTGAGGTTTTTTTTGATAAATTTTTACTTTTGAAAACGGTGGTAATTTCCCTCTTTTCTTTTTTTCTACTAATTTTTTCACTAAATTTATAATCTTCTCTTGATCGAAATTTCCAGCAATTCCTATCACCATGTTATTTGGGACATAAAATCTTTTTAAATAAGAAAGTAAATCTTTTCTTTTAAAACTTAAAACGCATTCTTTAGTTCCTAAAATTTTTCTTCCTAAAGAAGTATTTTTAAAGATTAAAGATTTAAAAAGATCTATCACTTTTTCTGTTGGATGATCTTCTTCCATATTAATTTCTTCAATTACCACCCCCTTTTCAACCTGAATATCTTTTTCTCTTAATAAAGGATTAAAAACCATATCTAAAAGAAGTTTAAGAGCTTTCTCTTCTTTTCCTGATGGAACTTTTGCCCAAAAGCCAGTTTCTTCCTCACCAGTAAATCCATTTAAGATTCCACCAATTCCATCTATTTCTTTTTTAATTTCAAAAGGAGTTGGATGACTTTTACTTCCTTTAAAAAGCATATGTTCTAGAAAATGAGCGATTCCATTTTCTTTTTCATTTTCAAATCTAGAACCAGCTTTTACATCTATTAAAACAGTTACCGCTTTGGATTCTTTCATTAAAGAAGATAAAAGAACAAGACCGTTTTTTAATTTTATTTTTTGATACATTTTAAATCAAAGAGATAATTGATAAGTTAATCAAAGTGACAAAAACCCCTGCTATTATTATTCCTAAAAATATTAAAGGGAGAGCAACCCATTTTTTGATTCCAAAAACAAAAGCAGCTATTGCACCAGTATATCCTCCTGTAAATGGAAGAGGAATTGCTACAAAAAGAACCAGAGCAAACTCTTTATAAATTTCAAATTTTTTTTGATGGTTTGATCTTGTATGATTAAACAGCCATTTAAAAAAGGAATTTATTAATTTAGATTTTTTAGAAAGAAAATTAGAGACTGGTTCAATTAACCAAAGAATTAAAACTACTGGAATAAGATTTCCTATTACCGAAAATAAAAAGGCAGAGATTGGATGAAGATGATAAACAGAGATAGCCACAGGTATTGCCCCTCGAAGTTCTAAAATAGGAGATGTTGCTAGAAAAAGAGTTTTAAGTTCTGTTGTCATTAAAAGAGATGTTTAATAAAACGAGCTATTTTATATCCATAATAAAGCCAATTAAAAGGTATATCATAAGTTCCAAGATAGGAGATAGATTTTGTCTTTGGAGCAAAACCAGCTTTAAATCTTGTTAAACCAGGCCATTTTTTAGGATCCACTCCCCAGAAATCATAAAATTTTAAATTCCTTCTTTTAGCTTCTAAAATAGCATGCCATTGAAGAAGATAAGGAGCCATTAGATTTCGATATTGATAATCTGATCCCCCATGAAGATAATAACCCTTTTTATTAAAGAAGGCAACCAAAATAGCAGCAATTGGTCTTTCTTTAATTTGAGCTATAAATAATTTTACTAAATTCTTTTTCCCTAAAACTTCTATTAATTTTTGATAATAAATTTTTGGATGGGTTTTAAATCCATTTCTTTTTGCTGCTTTTTGAATAAGAGTCCAGAATATTTCTGTATCTTTCTCGGATCCTTCTCTTATTTTTACTCCCTTTTTCTGAGCCAATTTTATATTATATCTTGTCTTTTGGTGCATATCTTTAAGTAATTCTTCTTCTGATTTTGAAAGATCAAGTATTAGAGTCTGCTGAGGTTGAAAAGGTTTTGTCTTTATTAATTTTAAATTTTCAAATTGGTAATCAGAGGAAAAAGGAGGATCGAATCTAAAAAATATTACATTTTCTTTTTTTGCAATAGATTTTATTTCTTCTATAAATGAACTAAGATCTAATTTTTGATTTTTAAATTTCGATCTTTCAAGGATTGGACCTCGAGGGCAATATAGATAGAATTTATTAAATAAAAGAGGATATTTAATTAAATTAGCAATAAAATCATTTTTTTTACTTATTCTTATAACCTTTCTTCCTAAAGAAGTTTGAAATTCGCCCCATTCCCAAGATTGAAGTAATCCTCCATCTGAATTTTCTCTAATAAATAGATTCCATTTTTCTTTTTCCATGATTTTATTTTATCATATTCTTAATTTTCTGAAGATAGAACTTTTGACTTTTTAGAATATTTTTGATAAAATACATATATGGGAAGGAGGAAATGGCTAAAACAAGCAAAAACTTAAACCCACAGACTTTAGCCCAAATTTAATTTTGGGTTAAGATCTGTGGGTTTTTTTATTTGTTTCACCTTAACAATTTAATAAAAAGGAGGTGAGTATCTAAAATGAAAAGATTGGTCTTATTTGGAACAATTGCAACCCTTTTAGTTTTTCTTGTTGGTTGTGGAGGAGGTGGAGGAGGATCTGTATCTTCTGTTTCTCAAAAAATAGGTGCTATAACTGGAACTGTAAAAGACAGCAATTCAAATCCTATTCCTGATGCTACAGCCTCTTTATTAGAAAAGCCAGAGCTTAATTCAAAAACAGATCAAAAAGGAAAATTTACTATCTCAAATGTTCCTGCTCCTGCAAGCTATACCTTACTCATTCAAAAAGAGAATTACTCAACAGTAGAAATACCTGTTTCAGTAGAAGAGAATGAAACAATTGAAATTCCTCCTTCAGTTAGCATCTTAACTCCTTCAACTTCCTCTGATAAAACACCACCTTCTGTTTCTTTAACTTCTTCAGGATGGGTAAAAGGAACTGTCTCTGTTTCTGTCAATGCTTCAGATAATGAAGCACTTGATCTTATTGTTTTTTATCTTGATTCTGTTTCCTTTGCAACCTCAAGTTCCTCTCCTTTTTCTGTTAATTTAGACACCACCTCTTTCTCTGATGGATCTCATGAGATTAAAGTAAAAGCCTGTGACAAATCCTTTAATTGTTCCTATGATACCTCCTCTCTTTTAATTGATAATTCCTCTCCTTCAGTTTCTATTTCAAATCCAGCGAATAATCAAGTGATAGAAGAATCTCAAGAAATAACCTGTGATTGCAATGATTCTTTTTCAGGAGTTTCCTCTATCTCTATTTATCTTGGAGATGAAAAGAAAGCTGATAGTTCAAGCTGGTTCTGGGATGTTTCTTCTTTCCCTGAAGGCAGCTATTCCATTTCCTGCTATTGTAAAGATAAAGCTGGAAATGAATCTTCTGTTTCTATTTCTGTTAGTTTAGTTCATCCAGATATCACTCCTCCTTCTATTGTTATTAATTCTCCTAAAGAAGGAAGTTTATTAAATTCAGTTGTTTCAGTTGATTTCTCTGTGTCAGATGAGTCAGAAATAGAGGTAGAGGTGAAAGTAGATGAAACTCTTGTTTGTTCTTCTTTCTCCTGCTCTTTTGATTCTTCTTCTTTCTCTGATGGATCTCATTTACTTACGGTAGTTGCCACTGATTCCTCTTCCAACACCTCCTCAAGTTCAATAAGTATTTCCTTTGACAACAGTCCTCCTGAAGCTCCTGTTCTTTCAAATTATCCTTCAAAGACTAATAAGCAAAAAGTAACTATCTCTGGAACAAAAGAACAAAACTCCTCAATCTTGGTAAATGGTTCTGAGCTAATTCCTTTAAATGACTTAGCTTCATTCTCTTTAGATCTTTCTCTAAGTGAAGGAACAAATACTTTTTATTTCTCTTCAAAGGATCAGATTGGAAATGAATCAAGTTCTGTCAAAGTAGAAATTCTAGCTGATTTCACGCCTCCTTCTTTCTCTATCAGTCCTTCCTCAGATCAGATAATCTATGCTTCAACAACAATCTATTGCACTGGTTCAGATCAACTCTCTGGAATGGAAAAGGTAGAACTATATATTGATCAGTCTCTTGTTAGCTCAGAGCAAGGAGCAAGTTTAAGCTATCTTTTCTCCCCAACTGAGGTCAAATCCTATTCCATCTCCTGCTACTTCTATGATAGTGT
>CAZICA010000027.1:0-8525 GCA_964537705.1 uncultured Candidatus Saccharibacteria bacterium | reverse complement strand
GTCCTACCATTAGACGACCCCGGAATAATTAAATTATAGCAAAAAATTCCCTTATTTTAAAGCTCTCGAACTCTTTAACAGCTCGATTGCTTTTTTAACTCGCTCTAAAGATTCTTTTTTGCCAAATACCCAAAGAAGTTCCGCTGGTGATGGAGAAGCTTCTTTTCCAGACAAAGCAACTCTCACCGGCCAGAAAACATCTCCATTTGTTAAATTCTCTTTTTCAACTACTTCACTCAAAAGATTTTGAAGGTTTTCAATAGTCCATTTGGCTGAAGGAAATTTTAAAAGATAGATCAAGGCCAAAGAAAGGCCTTTTAAAGTAGCTTCTTTATTTGATTTTTTAAAAATTAAAATAGAAGGAGAAAAGGATGGTCTTGTAAAAAAATAATCGGCAAGCTCATCAAATTCAGAAAGTTTTTTAAGTCTGTCTTTTATTACATGAATAATTTTTTCTAAAAACTTATCACCTGCTATCCTTTCTCCTTTATATTTTCTTATAATCTTTACCAATTCTTTATCACTTTTATTTCTGATATAGTAACCATTTAAATACTCAAGTCTTTGAAGATTGAAAATAGCAGAAGACTTTCCTACTTGATTTAAAGAAAATCGTCTTATAAGTTCTTTTAAAGAAAAGATCTCTTCTTCTGTTTTTGGGTTCCACCCTAAAAATGCCATAAAATTAATCAAAGCATCGGGTAGATATCCTTGTTTTTTAAATTCTAAAATAGATAAGGCTCCATGTCTTTTGGAAAGTTTTTTCTTATCAGAACCAAGAATCATCGGTAAATGAGCAAACTTAGGGGGTTTCCAGTTAAAATATTTATAAAGCAAAAGATGTTTTGGAGTGGAAGAGAGCCATTCATCTGATCTTATAACCCAATTAATTTTTGATAGATGATCGTCAACTACCGAAGCTAAATGATAAGTTGGAAATCCATCTGATTTAATCAAAATTTGATCATCGATTAAAGAAAGATCAAATTCAATTCTTCCGTGTATCTCATCTTTTACTGTAATTTTTCCCTCAAGAGGAACTTTTAATCTTATCACCCATTTCTTTTTTTCTTTTAAATATTTTCTTATTTCTTCTTCTTCTAAATTTCTGCAATGTCTATCATAGGAAGGAGGGAGACCTTTTAATTCCATTTCTTTTCTAATTTTTGAAAGCCGCTTTTCTGAACAAAAACAATAATAAGCTTTTCCTTCTTTTACTAATTTCTTAGCAAACCTTAAATAAATTTTTTTTCTTTTAGATTGAACCAAAGGTCTCTTATCCCATTTTAAACCAAGCCATTTTAAAGCTTCTTTTATTCTTTTCTCAGAGCCGGGTACAATCCTATCTCGATCAGTATCTTCAATTCTTAAAAGAAACTCTCCTTTTTTACTTTTAGCAAAAAGAAAATTAAATAAAGCAGTTCTTGCACCTCCGATGTGAAGTTCTCCTGTAGGTGAAGGAGCAAATCTGGTTCTAATTTTATTTATTTTCTTTCCCATATTTACTCCGAAACGGCATTTTCTATATGATTAATTTGCCAAGAACCATCAGAATTTAAATAAATCGCAATTACATCTATCCTTAAATTAATATTTTTTATTCCCTTATCCTTTAAATAAAAATAAGCTAATTTTTTAAGCTTTTCTTTTTTTCGATAATTCACCATTTCTTCAGGACTACCTTTTTCGACATTCCTTTTTGTTTTCACTTCAAAGAAAATTAAAGTGTCTTCTTTTGAGTTCGACTTTCCTATTAGATCAATTTCACCAATTTTACATTGCCAATTTTTTTCTAAGATTTCAATCCCCTTTTCTTTCAAATAATTTAAAGCTATTTCTTCCCCTTCTTTTCCTAATTTTTTTCTAAAATCGATCATTTTAGTTTAAAATTCTTTCGATGAATTTTAGAAATCCCATATTTTTTTATCATCATTTTATGAAATTTTGTTCCATAACCTTTGTTTTTAGCAAAACCATATTGAGGAAATTTCTTATCATATCGCTTCATTAATGTATCTCTAAAAACTTTAGCTATAATTGAGGCACAAGCAATTATTGGACATTTTTCATCTCCTTTGATAATAGGGGTTTGAGGTAATTTAAGATTTGGCAGAAAAATAGCATCAATAAATAAATGATCTGGTTTTTTACTAATTTTGATTAAATTTTTAATAGCTCTTTCTAAAGCTAATTTAGTTGCTTTTCCTATTCCTAATTTTTCTATTTCTTTTAAGGAAGTTTTTCCTATCGACCATTTTAAATTTTGTTTAAGAAATTTTGCAATTTCCGCTCTTTTTTTTGGAGACAATTTTTTTGAATCAGGGAAATTAAATTGCTTAAAATTCTGATCTGTCCAAATACCTACTGCAGCAGCAACCACTGGTCCAGCTAAAGCTCCTCTTCCTACTTCATCAACACCAACTAAATAAAATGCCTTTTTACCTTTTTTCATTTAGTTTCTTTTTTAATCTTATGCTTTTTCTTTCTCTTAAAAAGTAAAGTTTCGCTCTTCTTGTTTTCCATCTTTTTAGAACTCGAACTTTCTCTAAATTCGGAGAATGTAAAGGAAAAGTTTTTTCTACACCTACCCCATGGGAAATCTTCCGAACTGTAAAACTTCCTCCTGCTTCTTTTTCTCTTCTTTTTCTGATCACTATCCCTTCAAATACTTGGGTTTTCATTTTGTTTCCTTCCTTTATTTTAAAATGAACAGCAACCTCGTCTCCGACTCTGAAATTAAAATTTTTTTCTTCTGCCATGTTTTACTCCTTTTTAGCCTCTATTAAAACTTGGTTTCCTAATAATTCTTTAATCGACCTTTTAAAATCTGGAGTGTATGCTACCTTAAAAGATGTTTTTATTTTTTTACTAATGCCATTTTCGCTAATAGACAAAATAAGTTGATACTCTCCTGGAAATTTTGCTATTATTCCTTTCATTTTTTCTAAAAGTTTAAGATTTAAATTAGAGGGGATTGTTAGATATAATAATTTATTCTCTGAAGAAGGAATAAAAGGAGCTTCTTGAATTAAATTAGGTTGAAGTAATTCCACTTTCTCACAAAGAATTTTTGGCTCCTCTTCTTTAAAACTTACAATACCTTCGGTTAAAATAGACTTCCCTTCGGTCCACAATTGTTTTGTTCTTTCATATAATTTCGGGAAAACTATTAATTCAATAGAATCTTCTAAATCTTCTATTTTTACAAAAAGCATGGTCTCTTGAGATCTTGTTAAAATTCTTTTAATCTCTGTGATTACTCCTGCAATTCTAACGCGTTTCTCGGTAAATTCCTCATTTATTTTAGAAATAGCTAAAGTATTTTTCTCTAACCAATTTTTATATTCTTCAAGTGGATGTTCTGATAAATAGATTCCTAAATATTCTTTCTCCCACATTAATTTTATTTTTTTCGAAACAGGAGTTGCTTCCTCTAAATTTAAAGAAGGTGGTTCAGAAGAAATTTCAGCAAAAATATTCAACTGAGAAGAATCCTTTAATCTTTTTGAATCTCTAGCAAATTGAAGTAAATTTTCTAAATTTAAAAGTAATTTATTTCTATCAAATCCAAAACAATCTAAACTTCCTGATTTAATTAAGCTTTCTAATATCTTTTTATTCATTAGATTAGAGGTCCTTTCAAGAAAATCTTCTAAAGATTTAAAACTTCCATCTTTCTTTCTTATCTTAACGATTTCTTCCACCACTCCTTGACCTATATTCTTAATAGCAGATAAAGCAAACCTAATATCAAATGTTTGAGGATCAACAGAAAAATCAACAAAACTTCTATTTATATCAGGAGGTAAAACTTTGATAGAAAGCCTCTGACATTCTTTAATCTCAAAAGCTATTTTATCCAAATCATTCATATCAGAAGTTAAAAGAGCTGCCATAAAGCAAGCGGGATAATGAGCTTTTAAATAAGCCGTTTGGTAAGCTATGGTTGCATAGCAAGTAGCATGAGCTCTATTAAAGCCATATCCAGCAAATGGTTCTATAAAATCCCAAACTTTTAAAGCTATCTCTTCACTAACTCCTTGTGCTTTCGCCTTCTCTATAAATTTCATCTTTTGCTCCATTAAAAGTGAGGGTATCTTTTTACCAACGGCTTTTCTTAAAACATCTGCTTCAGCATAAGAAAATCCTGCAAATGATCTTGCTATTTCTAAAACCTGGTCTTGGGTAACTAAAACACCATAGGTTGGTTCTAAAATTGGTTTTAGTTTTGGATGAAGATAAACTGCTTTCTTTTTTCCATGTTTACAAGCTATAAAATCTTTTATATGATCCATAGGACCTGGACGATAAAGAGCAACCATCGAAATAATATCTTCAAAGCAAGTTGGCTTAAGTTCTCTTAAATATCTTCTCATTCCATCACTTTCAAGTTGAAACACTCCTGTTGTTTCTCCTTCTGATAAAAGTTTGAAAGTCTTTTTATCATCTAAAGGAATTTCTTTTAAATTAACATCGATATTTTTTACCTTTTTGATTATTTTTAAAGTATTCTGTAAGATTGTTAAATTAGCTAATCCTAAAAAATCCATTTTTAAAAGACCTATTGCTTCCAGATCTTCCATTTGGAATTGGGTAACAATAGAAGTATCTCCTCCAGCTGCTTTTTGTAAAGGAACAAATTCTACCAAAGGTAAAGGAGAAATTACCACACCTGCTGCATGAGTTGAAGCATGTCTTGCAACTCCTTCCAATTTGGAAGCTAGATCTAAAAGTCTTTTAACTTGAGGATCTTTTAAATAAAGTTCTTTAACTTCAGGAATTGTTGCTATAGTTTCTTTTAATGGAAGATTTGGTGGTATTAATTTAGCAATTTTATCTACATCAGTATAAGACATTCCTAAAACCCTTCCTGTATCTCTAACTGCATTTCTTGCTGCCATAGTTCCAAAAGTAATTATTTGAGCAACCTTTTCAGCTCCATATTTAGAAATCACATAAGAAATCACTTCTTTTCTTCTATCATCAGCAAAATCTACATCTATATCAGGTGGAGCAATTCTTTCTGGATTTAAAAATCTTTCAAAAATTAAATTATATTTAATTGGATCAACATCTGTAATTCCTAAACAATAACTTACTAAACTTCCAGCTGCTGATCCTCTTCCTGGCCCAACTAAAATTCCTTTTTTCTTAGCCCAATTAACTACATCAGCAATGATTAAAAAATAATCTTCAAATCCACATTTTTCAATTACTGTCAACTCATATTCTAATCTTTTAACTATTTTTTCTTTATCAACCTCTTTATTTTTGTATCTTGTTTTTAAGCCTTGATAACATAACTTTCTTAAATAGGTGGTGTTAGTAACCCCCTCTGGCAGATCGAATTTTGGAAACATGAATTTCCCCAATTCAAGTTCAAGATTGCATTCATTTGTAATTAATTGGGTATTCTCTATCGCCTCTGGTACTTCTTTAAAACTGTTGATCATTTCTTCTTCTGACCTCAACGAAAAATTACCTTGAATCATGGTCATTCTATCTTTGTCATCCAAATATTTTCCTGTTTGAAGACATAAAAGAACTTCTTGAGCTTCCCGATCTTCTAATTTTAGATAATGAACATCACAGGTTGCTACCAATCTAACACCAAGATCTTTTGCCAATTTTAAAAGACCTTTATTCACTAGGTGTTGTTCAGGAATATTTGGATGATCTTGAAGTTCTAGATAGAAATTTTCCTTACCAAATATATCAAGATATTCTTTGGTGACTTGTTTTGCTAGGTCAAAATTTGAAGCTATTAAATGTCTAGGGATCTCTCCTTGAAGGCATCCACTTAAAGCAATTAACCCATCAGAATGCTTTTTTAAAAGTTCTTTATCTATTCTTGGTTTATAATAAAACCCTTCTAAATGGGCAATAGTTATTAATTTTATTAGATTTTTATAACCTTTTAAATTTTTACATAAAAGCACTAAATGAAATGGATTAGAATCAATTTTTGGTGTTTTGTCTTTATAAGATCGAGGAGCTATATAAACTTCGCTACCTAAAATTGGTTTTATATCTCGTTTCTTTGCTTCTTTATAAAACTCGATTACTCCATACATAACCCCGTGATCAGTAATAGCACAAGCGGTCATTCCTAATTCCTTTACTTTATCTAAAAGTTTAGGAACCGAGGGTAGACCATCAAGTAAAGAATAATGGGTATGGACATGTAAATGGGTGAAATTCATTTTTTAATAAGTATACTATTTAATCACTAAAAAATCAAAAATTTTGACAAAAATTTTCTTCTTTGTTAAAATTATTTTAAAGGAGGAAAAATGGCTCATAGGAAAGCACAAGGCTCTACAAAATTAGGAAGAGATAGCCAATCAAAGAGATTGGGTGTTAAAATTTTTGGTGGACAAAAAGTAGAAGCAGGCCAAATTATTATCAGACAAAAAGGAACAAAATATCATCCGGGAAAAAATACCAAACTTGGAGGAGATTATACTATCTATGCTCTTAAATCAGGTGTGGTCAGATTCAGAAAAAAAATGATCCCAAAATTTACAGGGAAATGGAAAAGGGCAACTATTGTTGATGTAATTTAAGATTTTATAAAGCCTATTTTTGAAAAAGACCCGGGTTTAAATTTCTCTGGGTCTTTTTGTATATCTCGAATCAAGTTACAAATCTCCGGTGGATTAGCAACCTGATCTAATTTCACAGATTCTACAGCTCCAGCTGTCTGAATTAAAATATCTCCAAAATTAAATAGGGTTGGGAAAAATCCTTTTATCTCATAACTAATATCTTGGATTTTATCATAAGAGGCCTCGGCAACCCGTTTTGAAAAAAGCCCTTTTCTTTCCATATCAATTATTCTTTGATCAGTAATAATATAGATATCTAAAGTCCAACAAATCCATAAATAAAATCCCCATCCTATAGAAATAAGAAACCCTATAAATAGAATCAAAAACAAAATTGGATTTGAATAAGAAAAATTAATAAAGAAATAAAGAATAAAAATCACTAAAATAGAAGGCTTTAAAAGAGGCCAAAAAAGTGTAAAAGGATGTTTTTTAAAAACTGCTATTATTTCTTCATCCTCTTTTTGTCCTGGAAATTTAAATTTTTTCATCTTCCCTCTTTTTAATCTCTATTAAGTCACTTTTTTCAATGGAGGTATCCTTTAGGCCAAGTTGATTAAATATTCCACCGGGCCGAGTAAGACTCTTAAATAAAAGATCTTTATCTCCAATCGCCTTTATCTGATAAGGCTTTTCTAAAATAAAATTATCAAGAACCAATTTTTTACCAGCATTTTTGAAATAAGAATTTATTAAAATTCTTTTTCCTCCAAAAGAAATAACCTCAGCACCAGCATTTTTAAGCCCATTTAAAAGATCTATTGCCTGTTGCCAGTTAAGATCCTGATTGATTTCAAATATAATTCCAGGTCCTTCTACCTCTACCTTTCCATTTATGATTTTTAATGTATCTAATTCCTCTTTTATCGCCAATTTACTTTTTTCTTTATTAATCACCGCTTCCTCAAAAACTTCTTTTTTCTTTTGAAGAGTCTCTAATTCTTTTTTTAATTGTTCATTGGTCCTTGAAAAAACTAGAATTTTCATTGCCTTAGAAACTAAAGCAGTTGGAGAATATTCAAAAGGTCTAATGCCAAATTGCTTTGAAAAAAGAAATCCAAGCAGTATCAAAGCTAGAAAAATTAAAATTTTATCTTTTAAATTCATTTTTTAATTTTAGAATAATTTAATTTAAAAGACCCTGAATAAGGAGCAATGGTTAATTCTTTCTTTTTCTCTATCTCCAAAATAATCTCTTCTTTTGTGATCCTATTTCTAAGGTCTTTGGGAAGCAAAAGAGAATCTGTAAATTGCTTAGAAATCTCCTCTGGATTTCCTATTACCTTGATTTTAAATGGAGAAACATAATTTTTTCCATTTATTAAAATTGTATTTCCAATACAATCTATTGAAGTTGAATAAACAATTCTTTCTTCATTTATAGAAATAGCATCTGCTTCTAAAGACCAAAGAAAATTGATTAAGTCTCGGAGATCAGCTGCATGAACTACTCCTTTTCCATCTTTTAAAATAAACGTCACTCCTCTTCCAGAAACAGAGGTAAGACCTGCCTTTTCTTTTTGAAGCTGAAAAAGAGAATAAAATTTGTCATTTTTAAATTGTTTTTCTTTTATATTCCTCGAAAGTAATTCTATCTCTTTTTGGAGTCCTTTAATCTCTGTTTTTAATTTCTTCTGAAGTTGAGTTAAATTTTCGATTTCTTTGTCAAATTCTTCAAGGTTAATTAAAGCATTAAGCCTTTCTTTACTTTGATATTGAAAAGTAAAAATAAAGCCAATAAAAATTCCTAAAATAACAATTAAAATTCTGGTTAAAGCTTTCATTTCTATTTAAGGATAACAAAAAAATTTTTCTAAAACAAGTTAAAGTGAAAAGTGAAAAACGTAAAGCGAAAAGTGTAAAACTTCCTTTTTCCTCTGGAGTATCGCGCTTTAGCGCGATTGCAAGCTAAAGCCA
>CAZICA010000026.1:0-8757 GCA_964537705.1 uncultured Candidatus Saccharibacteria bacterium | reverse complement strand
CAAAGTGAGCGGGCAAAGTTTGCGGTGGGATACCTATTTTTATCTGGATTAAAACCATTTAGAGAAGAGCTAGGGCAGTTAAAAGAAATAAAGATTTTAATCGGCAGTGTTCTGGATAAAGAAACTCTTGAAACCTTAACCCAAGCATACAAAAGGATTGAACTCGCAGAAGAAGCCCAAGAAAAACTTCAATTCCCTAAAAGAACCGAAGAAAAAGAAAAAATAATCGCCACCCAAAAGGACTTAAGAGAAGCAATTTCCACCCTAGACCAGACCGATGAAGATGAGGAGCTGGTCAAAACCATATACCGGTTAGTAGAAGAAAAAAGGCTAAAAGTAAGAATTTACACTAAAGGCAAACTCCATTCTAAAGCATACATCTTTGACTATAAGGCGGGACATTATGAAAAAGGCATAGGTATTATTGGCTCTAGCAATTTTACCCTTTCTGGACTTACCCACAATACAGAGCTTAATGTTGTGGTAAGCGGAAATGCTAATCACTCAGCATTAGTGGAGTGGTTTGAGGAGCTATGGAATGAGGCTAGAGATTTTGAAGAGGTGCTGGTTTCAGAATTAAGAGAAAGCTGGGTACTTAAACAGGTGACGCCTTATGACATTTATATGAAGACCTTATTTGAGCTGGTTCGTGACCGCATTGAAGCAGATGAAAAAGAAGTTCTAATTTTTGATGACAGGATTTTCAAAGAACTTGCGGATTTCCAGAAAAAAGCTCTTAAAACAGCAGTAAGTATGATTAGAGATTATGGTGGATGCTTTATTGCTGATGTTGTTGGTTTAGGTAAAAGCTATGTTGGCTCGGCTGTGCTTAAATATTTTGAGCAAACTGAGAGAGCAAGACCATTAATTATTTGTCCAGCCTCGCTGGTGGATATGTGGGAGGAATATAATGAAAGTTTTAATCTTAATGCCCGGGTTGTTTCAATGGCTTTACTGAAAGAAGATGAAAGTGGTAGGAATTTCCTTTTTGATAAATATCCAGACCGCAATTTAATTCTCTTGGATGAAAGCCATAACTTTCGGCATCCAGACACTCAAAGATACCGTATTCTTCAAGAGTATATTCAAACCCCTACCAAAAACGGCGAAATGAGAAGGTGCGTTTTTCTCACCGCAACTCCCCGCAATAAAAGCCTTTGGGATTTATATTATCAGCTCAGATTATTCCCTGAGGACATAAAAAATCTGCCAGTTTATCCTACTGATTTGAAAGAATATTTCAAACAAATTGAAAGAAGGGAGAAAAAGCTGGAGGAACTTTTAACCCATCTTCTTTTTAGAAGGCGTCGTAGAGATATTCTCAGGTGGTATGGCTATGATGCTCAAACTCATAGACCGCTCAGAGAAATTGACGATGATAAATTTAAAGCTGATTATCTTTCTGGTAATAAACGGGCTTATGTACTTGTAGGTGGAAGACACCAGTATTTTCCGACCAGAGAACTTGAAACCATCACTTATAGTATTGAGAAGTCTTATCAGGGATTTTATCAGAAGATTAGAGACATTCTTGGTAAGCCTTGGAGTGAAGAAATAGATATAAAAAATATGCCTAAAGATGAGCTTACATACGCTAGATATGGACTTTGGCACTATGTAAAACCAGAATTGCAGAATAAAAAACCATATCGTGAGCTACAAAGAGCGGGTAAGAATTTGCGAGGCATTATTAGGGTTTTACTTTTTAAGAGACTAGAATCAAGTGTCTATGCATTTAGAGAAAGCTTAAAAAGACTGATAGATTTGCATAATATGTTCCTAGACTCTTTGAAGGAAGGCTTTGTACCTGCAGGAGATGAAGCACAAGCCCTGCTTTATGGGTCAGATTATGAGGATTTTACCCAGATTCTAGATGAGTTAAGAAATGTAAGCGGGCAGTATGATATAAAAGATTTTGAGTTAGAGTTGCTTAAAGACCATCTCCATCAAGACAAAGCCCTTCTTGAAGAAATGCTTAAAATGGTTGAGCCTATTCAGGCTGAAAACGATGATAAACTTAAGACTTTAAAAACTCTCTTAGGCGATACAAAGATAAGAGATAAAAAAGTGCTTATTTTTTCTCAATTTGCAGATACAGTTGAATATCTTTATAACAATATCAATCCCAATGGAACTAATGAAGAGATAGCAGTCATTCACGGTCAAAGCGATATAAGCAGGCTTAAAATTGTTGCTAGATTTGCTCCCAAAGCAAATCCCGAACTTCAGCGTCGTAGAATAGGAGAAAAGGATATAAAAATACTTATCTCTACCGATGTCCTCGCTGAGGGATTAAATCTTCAAGATGGCAATATTGTCATAAATTACGACTTACACTGGAATCCTGTCCGCTTAATCCAAAGGATCGGCAGAGTCGATAGAATAGGAACTGAGCATGATAAAATCTATGTTTACAACTTTCTACCAGAGACAGAGCTGGAAAAGCATTTAGGAATTAAAGAAAAGCTTGAGCGGAGAATTCAAGAAATCCACGACACCATCGGAGAAGATGCTAAAATTCTCGACCCCTCTGAACGGCTAAATGAAAAAGTTATGTATGCAATCTATGAAGGTAAAAAAGACCAATTGGAATTGTTTGAAGAAGAAATTCATGATGAAATTGTTGATTTAAATGAAGCAGAAGAATTCTTTCGCAACCTTCAAAAAGAAGCCCCCGAAGAATATATGAGAATTGTGGAATTAAGAGATGGTATAAGAACAGGTAGAGCAAGTAATCAAAAAGGTTATTTTGTTTTCTGCAAAGCGGGAAAATATAAACAGCTCTTTTTAGTGGATGAAAAAGGTGAGACTATCACAAGGGATATCTCAAAAATTTTAAATATCATCAAAGCTAGACCCGATGAAAAAGCTAAGCCTGTGTCTAGTCAATATAATCAAGTTGCTACGCTAGTCCTTAATAAATTCAAAGAAGAGGTGAAACATAGATATGTGGAGCGTGAATATACAATAAAAATGACTCAAGCTCAGCGATACATAATTAGGGAACTGCGTATAATGTTTGAGCGAGCAAAAGATGATGAAGTAAGAAAACAAATAAACATCCTTGAAAAAGCCTTCCGAGGCCAGTTAAATGAAAGAATTAAAAAAGAAATTAATAAAATAAAGCGCAAAGCACTTACCGGAGATAAACTTTTTGAAAGTCTTAGAGAAATTTATCAAAAATTTCATCTCATCGACCAGATAAAAGCAAAAGAGCCATATTTTGATGACAAAGTAAAGAAGGTAGAGATACCTAAAATTGTATGCGGTGAATCTTTGAGATAAAATTAGTTTAATAAGTAGGTTAACTCCTGAAAGATTTTTAACTTTTTAGATTTCTGTAAAAATTTTAGATAAATTAAAAAACCAGGAGGAAGATTATGGAAAGCAGAAACAAAAGGATTTATAGAACAATTATAGTTTTCTCTCTTTTTGCCTTTATTTTCGCTTCATTTCCCATTGAAAAATGGCCTGAAACAAATAAACTGATTCATGATGCTTTTTTGTTATCCGTTTTAGAATTTATAATGTTACTTTTTATCCTTTTGCTTTTTTGGGGGAGTTTAACTAGAAAAGAATTAAAAATTTTCTCTATTTCAATTATTTTTATTTTACTTTTATTTATTTATTTGATCGGTCCCAATTTATATGAAGAATTATTTGAAGGAAAAGAATTTGAAACTATATTTAAGATCGGTAAATTTAATTTTTTAAAGGGACTGCTTGCTTATTTTTTATGTACCCTTTTAGCGGGTAGTTATTATTTGGTATTAAATAATTTATATAGTAGTAATCTCTCCCAACCAAATAATTCCCCCAATATAATAAATTTTTCTAAATCAAATTATATAGTGCTTAAATTTCGTAAAGAAAAAGAAGATTTATATGAGACTACAATTTTTGATCCCTTTAATTATACAATAATAGGTCCCGAAGAAATACGTTATTTGGATAAAGATTATTATAGAATTTTGAACAATATTAATGAAAAAGTTGAAAATATTTTATTAGAAAAGAGGCAATATCTTGAACAACTGAAGGAGGTAAAAAAACTAGGAGCACAGTTATATAATTGTTTTGTCAAAACCATACAGAAACTCCCAGATTTTTCTAAACAAAAGGGAATGGTTTTCAAAGTAATTTTTGACCTTAAAGAAGAAAAAAGAAAAATAAAAATACCTCCACCCTTTGAATTATGTTATGATACAAGCTTTGAGAAGGAACAAGAAGTTTTTAACGAAATGGATAAAACTTTAAATGCTTTTCTTGGTTTAAGATATATAATATCAAGAGAGCCAAATAAAAAGAAATATAGGGCTAAAAATAAAAACAGTCCTATAAAGATGTTTATTCTCACTTCTACTTTAAACCAATCTTCTGAAGAATTAAGTAAATCAATTAAAGAAGAAGCTCTATCAATAAAAAAAGAATTAATTAAAAATAGAAAAATAGAAATTATTTATGAACCTAATGTGCAATATAATTATGAAGATATTCTTGAAAAAATGAATGAAGTGGATATCTTTCATTATATAGGTTATGCTGTTAGAAATAAAAAAGGCGATTATGGTTGGATATTGGGAGGTCTAGAAAATATATTAACTTCAAGTCATTTAAATAATGTAAATAATCCTCCTCTGTTAATTTTTGCTAACACATGTGGAATGAGAAATTTAGAAATAGATTCTGAAGATAAAAGTTGTTATAAAAATATTGCATCAATATTTATTAATGAAGGATTTCCTAATTATATTGGAAGTTTTTACAAAATTCCTACCGATGAGGGTGCAAAGTTTGCGATAGAATTTTATAAAAACCTTTTAGAAGGTAAACCTATCGGTGAAGCTTTTTTGCTTACAAAACAAACATTTCATAAAAACTGCTCTCCTATTTGGATGGCTTATGTACACTATGGTGATCCTTTGATAAAGTTATTTGACTGATAGTAAATTTTCTGTCAAAAACTACTCAAACTTTTTTAAAAAATCAATAACTTTAAAATTTAGAAACTCTTCAATGTCTTTTGTTTTACATTCTTGAAGAATTTCATCATCTCTCTTTTTTTCTTCCGCGGAAATTTGTTTCAAAATATTCTTAATAAAACTATCTTTTGTAGATTTACCTCTCTTTAATTCTGTCCATAAACATCCTTTTTTAGCAATATATTCCTTATCAGATTTTAACAAATCAATAAAAACATTTTCAGAAGCCAAAAAGTCTCCTAATTTTGCATAAAGTATTGCCTTTAAAATTTCTAATTCAGTTTGACTAGAGACTTTGCTCATCTCCTTTTTAAACTTTTTATAAAGTTGTTGTTTCACATTGTCATTTAAGTTTTTAAACATATCAATTCCTTGAATCGGTTTTTCTTCAATAAGTTGAAGTAAAAATTTATAACCTGTTTCTTTTGACTCTATATGAATTTTATCTAAAACTCGCGGGATTTTATTTCGTGATTTAAAGTACTTTTCTATTCCTCGGTGAACTACAAAGTTATTAAAAATATCACTAGAAAGAACTAAAGGCACAACCATTCCACTATCAAGTGGAGAACTTACTACTTTTCTTAAAAATTCTAAAATCCGATTTAAAACTAAAACTTCCTCCATTTCAGCCTTTTGAGAATAAAAGGGATGCAAAGTTTCAAGAGTAGCAGAGAGGGAAGCGCGATAATTTCTAATTTCTTGTAAGAAGCGAGGATATCTGGGTAAAAGCCCGAGATAAATTTGGGGATCTCCTTCTTTACCAAAAATTTTTTTATCTTCTGAATGAAATGAGGACAAAATATGTCTTTTAGCAAATTCTATCTTTTGAACAATATTTTCTTTTAGAATACTCTTTTTGATTTCTCCAAAGCACTCGCCTTTTTGAAAATATTGTTTAGGAATCTGTTGTACTAAATCACAACTTACGATCAAAGGAAATCCTAAAGGTGAATCTTGTTTAGGAATATCAATGTCCCCCAATAGAGCCAGATGTTCCTGCCCATGAACCATAGTGCAAATGGCAAATTTTTCTTGTACTTCAAGTACATATAAGATTGCATAATCAAAAGCGATTGTCTCTTCTTCACTACCTTTTGCCCCAATTGGAATACGCCAAATTTGACCAGGCTGGGGGGTTTTAGCATCCAATTTGATGCTTCTAAACTCCTCTTGCCATTTATCCCACCAGTCTTTTTTTCTCGCCTTCATTTGTTTATTATTTGCTTCGGGATTATAGCTAGTTTATTTTTATTTTCTTCCCACCAATTTTCTGCCAAACTGACCAAATATCTTAATATTTCTTCCTTTTCTTCAGAAAGTTTAAAGGTTTTGTTTAATATCTCTTTAATTTTATTGTATATTTTTTTAATTTGGTAATGAACTGTTGATCGAGACATTTTTAACGAAGAGCTGATATCATTTAAACTAAATCCCATTATATTTAACGTAAAAAGTAATCTTTCGTCCAAATTTAAAGAGTTAAAAATTTTTTCCGCAGCCATTTGAAATTTTTCAAAATCAAGTTTTGCTTCTTGGTTAAGGGATTCTTTAAGGTTTTCGTTAATTAGTAGCGGTGCATTTTTTTTCTTTCGTAAATAATCAATAATCCAAGTCTCCATTGATTTTTGAATATAATTTAAGAAACGTTTTTTACTTGAAAAAATTATAACCTCTGTTTTTATCTTATCCATTATTGTAGAAGATGGGATGCTATTTTGAGAGGGTATACCAAACTTATAAACCAGCCAATCATGATAAAGGTCTTCGATTTCTAAAGCATTTAATCCCTTTTTGAAAGCTATTGTGTCAAAGATTCTTTTTAATTCTTTATAGAAATTAGAATAATTTTCTTGTAAATCTTTTAAGGGTTCATACATTTATTCTTCCTTATGGAATCATTTTTGTTTGGAACCAATTAAACCATTCGACAGAAGATAGACAAATAAAAGTATCTCTCTTAGGGCGCCATGGTGAGCGATGTAATAAAGCCCAAGAGGATAGAAAGTGAGTATCCTTTTCAGGAAATTTCTTTTGATGTTTATTTCTAATCTGATTTAGCTCTTTTTCGTTTTTAGGTTTTTGCTTGCGAATATTTTGAATAAATGACTTATAATCAAGTCGGGATAAGCTTTTTTTAGGTAGAGTTTGATATAAGCACCCATTTTCGTTAGCGATTTTTTTAATTTTATTTTCGTTAGAAGAACCGTGTGCCCAATAATAAACACCCAAATGTTCATATACTAAAACTGCCGGATGTGCCCCTGGAGATTTTCTAACCTCTGTTGAAATTAACTCATTAATAAGATATCTATTAGGAACAAAATGGATAGCGCCATTTTGACGCATATATTTATCCCATTCACATTCTATCTGCTTGAGCGCTTCCCTCCAATCAAAATCGGAACCTTTTTCTTTTTGTTTTTTTCTTAACTCTGTGTTTTTATCATAAACATCAGCTTCTTCAAAAAATTTTATTAAATCGCGTGTATTCTCTAGATTCCTGTGTTTTTTCATTTTAAATTTCCTTGTTTTATATTCATATCAAATATAAAATAATTTTTTAATTTTGTCAAGCTTAATTTTTTTAAGAAAAATCAATAACTTAGATAAAAAGTAAATTTTTTATCGGGGAATTAGTTCTTTCTAACGTTAAGCTTTATGAGCTAAATTAAGGAAAAGGTAAAGTAAATAAGAAAAGAAAGCAAGCCCAAAGAAACTAATAAGAAGAACGAGACCATAGAGAGAATAAAAAAGTAGCTAAAACCGCTTATAAGGAGTCAAAAAGCTCTAGAAGGAAAAAAATCACTACTAAATGATACTGATGAGTTCGGGAAAAGTGCAGAAAAAATAAGATGCTAAAAAGGAAAATATGCACTTGAAAGGAAGAAAAGCAATGAGACGAAGCCCGTAAGGTGAACTCGAGGCTTTTCTCGCGGGGTTTGCTTTTCACCTTAGGGGCATATTGGCGGATTGGCTACTCGGACAGTTCTCGCAACTTTCCCAGCTTCTATGGATGGATCGCGGTAGAGAGAAAGATTTTGAAGATCAAGAATGGCGAGGTACTATAAAAATGATGTATCTGAAACCATCACAAAGGGAAGTAGCGGTTGGGATGTCTCTGTGCTTACCTCGGGAAAGAGCGGGGGAGGAAGAGGTAAAATCCTCTCTCACTTCCTTCTAATCTGTGAAACCGTGTCTTTTAGTCTTATATCGGTCTTTCCCCAATCATGTAATTCCTTGCAATTACATCTCTTTGGTTCGATTCCCAAGAGTATGTGAATTTTATTCTTAAATTTAGTAAATTAAATACATTTGGTGAATCGTCTAGGGCTATGGGAAGACATCAAGAACAAGCCTTTTCTTCTCTTTCTTGGGTTTGTGAAAGTATTCTTAGACTTCTTTGTTAGTATAAAAAGACGATGGTAGCTCTACAAATGAATGTATTTAATCTAAAAAATCCCTTGTAAATCATTTTTGCAAAGCAAAGAGTTAACCTTTAGAAGAAAGATGTAGGGAGGAACAAATGAGAGAAATAATCAGATCAGAAACAGGGATATTTGAGAAAGTAGCATCGATTGCAATTGTAGTAAGTGGTGCATCAATGGGATCTATAGTAAGAGCAATGAACGGAGCAACAGCAGAAGTTGTAGTATGGGCAATTTGGGGAGCGGTGGAGGCGGAGTGGAATTTTTAATAGGTTTTGTTTCGGGATTTTTGGGTGGAGGATATGCAGGAGCCAAAGCCGGCAAAAAAATTTCAGATATTATTGAGG
>CAZICA010000025.1:0-8864 GCA_964537705.1 uncultured Candidatus Saccharibacteria bacterium | reverse complement strand
GTTTTACACTTATTTTTACGCTTTAACTTAGGATATAAAATAAAAATGCAGAGGTAAATCCTCTGCATTTAAAGGAAAGGCAAAAGATCAGATAAAACTTCTTCTTTAGAGAGGCCAGAGATTTGAAAAGCAAGCCCAAAAGCATGTTCATAAAGATGGAGTCCTTTCGAATAAGCTATTAGCTCTCCATCTTTAACTCCTATTTCCTTTGCCATATATTCTTTTAAAAGCTGAACCGCTGCAAGATTCGCCGGAAAACCTCCCCAAAGATCCCAACTTCTAAAATAGACAAAAAAATGAAGCGCGCCATAGCGAATTCGGGTGTCAATACCTCTCAAACACTGAGAAGTTCCTCCTTCTCTTTCATAATTTTTAAGTGATTCTGGCCTCCCTACGGTCATATAACAGTGATTTAAATTTGGGCCATATTTTTTGTAATATCTAATCACCCATTCAATCTGCCAATGAAGATCTTCTCCATAGGTGTATTCCTCCTCCCTTTTTTTCTCCGGCGTGATCAAATATCTTATATAATCTTCTTCGATATATTTCATATCAACCGGTGGAGGAATACCTTGAGATCTATAATCAGGAACTAAGGGTCTGGTCCCTGGATAGATAACTTTCATCCTAAAATCGTCAAATTCCAGTCTTAAAATGGGACCAGAAGAACTTTTATCTATCCTATAAAGATACCCGTTTTTGAAAAGCTCTCTAATTGAAAGAAAATGAGCTTCTGGCAGATCTCTTGCTTCTATATTTACCGTCTTTAATAAACTTTTCAATCTTCTCACCTCCTTAAATTTGTTTTTCTAAACTCCTGGTAGCAACTCTCCCTCCTTGCCATTGCCCCTTATAAAGTCTTGTTTTTCCTTTTATTTTTAGAAATATAATATGAGCTATCCTTGCCCCCAATTCGAGTTCAAATTGACAAGGACCTAAATTTACCAAACCAAAAACCAGCTCACCTTCATATCCTGGAGGATCTAAAGAAGAAAAAAGAGTCAATCCTGATCTAAAAAGAGTAGTTCTTGGAAAAATGATTCCAACCAAATTTGGTGGGGTTTTCACCCTTTCAATTGTTTTCACCAGACAATAATCAAAAGGAGAAATCAGGATTTTTTCGGAATTTGATGGATCATATTTTGCTAACAGCTCTATCTCCGGTGTTTTTCTAAATTCCTGAAGTAAAATTCCTTTCCCTTTTATTTTATATATCTCTCCTACTCTTAAATCAAATCCTGTTCCTTCCGGATTTTTAAGTTCTCTTTCTGAAAGTCCCTCAATCAACCCTGCTCTTACCAATTTCAAAAGCTCTGATATACCGAGGACCACGATTTCACCTCCTTTCTAATAAAGATTTGATCCATTGAAAATATTTCTTCCCAAGCTCTGTTTTCACCTCTAATTTAGAAATTGCAACTCCTCTATCAAGAAGCCATCTTTCTACAAAATCCTCGTCTTTTCTGTCATACTCCCATAAATAAATAACTCGCTTTATACCCGCGTTAACAATCAATTTTGCGCAATCCCAACAAGGACAAACAGTGACAATTAAAATCGAATCTTTTATTGATACTCCTTGACAAGCTGCATTTACTATTGCATTTGCTTCTGCATGAGCTCCTCGACAAATTTTCCTTCCAAAAACCGAACTTTCTTCCCATTTCGCACACCCGATTTCACTGCAATGAAGATCTCCTTTAACTGGTCCATTATATCCTGCTGCAAGAATTCTGTATTCTGGCCCAACAATCACTGCTCCTACTTTATAAAATCTGCAAACAGAGCGAAGAGCATATTGGGTGGCTACAGCCATTAGACTTTCTTCCCAGGTCATTCTTTTCAAATCTTTAAAAGGCTTTCTTTCCACAAAATCACCCCCTTTTTAAAGAGCAAAATTAGGAGGTTACCCTCCTTCTTCTTTAGTGTAGCAAACTTTGTCCTAAAGTCAATTATTTTCTATTTCTTGCACCTAAGTAATGAGATCTTAAGAAAAATCCGGAGGTGAAACCTCCGGATAAATTTAGAAATTTGCAAAGGCATAAGCTAGAAGTTTTTTAAAAGATTTTCGTTCTAAAGAAACAGGCTTTAATTTCTTTAAAACTGCCTCTAAAATCTGCCTCTCTACCTCATTTTTTGATAAAGAGGCATCAATAATTATATGACCATTTCTTTTTGCTAAATCTTTAAATCCATAATTCACTCTTTGATGGAACTCTAAAGGCTCCTTTTCGAATCTATTCTCATTCCCTGCTTTTTTTGACCGCTCAAGTCCTTTTTCCGGATCAACATCTAATAAAATAACCAAATCTGGTCTCAAACCTCCTGTAGCAATCCTATCCAACCATTTTATTAAACTTAAAGCAATTTTTCTTCCATATCCCTGATAAGCTAAAGAGGAAAAAGAAAACCTGTCGCAAATCACCACTTTTCCTTCCTTTAGCGCTGGCTTAATCACTTGATTAACATGCTGAGCTCTATCAGCTAGAAAGAGAAACAATTCCGCTAAACTAACCAAATCTATATTTTCTTCTTTAAGTAAAATTCTCCGGATTTGGGTTCCAATTCGAGTACCTCCTGGTTCTTTTGTTAAGATAACCCTATATCCTTCCTTTTTAAGGTTTTCTTTCAGCCTCTTGGAATGAGTAGATTTGCCAGACCCTTCTCCCCCTTCCAATACAATAAAAAACCCTCTTTTCATCCCTGCTCACCTCCTTTCTAAAAATCTATATAAACCACCAAAAGGTGGATTATTTTAAGGAGCTAGATTTTTATCGAACTTGGTAAAACCTTTATTCCTGGACCCATTGTAGAAGCTAAAGTTATTGATTTGATAAAATCGCCTTTTACTGAAGAAGGTTTTGCGGAAATTATAGCTTTATATAATTCTAAAAAATTTTCTTTTATTTTTTCTTTTCCAAAAGAAATTTTACCAATAGGAAAATGAATTATTCCAGTGGGATCCATTCTAAATTCTGCTTTTCCCTTTTTTAATTCTTCAATCGTCTTTCCAACATTTTCAGTAACAGTTCCTGATTTTGGATTTGGCATTAACTTTCTTGTTCCTAATATTTTTCCTACTTTTGCTAATTTACCCATCATCGAAGGATGAGCAACTACAGAATTAAATTCAAGCCATCCTTTAGAGATCCTCTCTATTAACGCCTCTCCCCCGGTCCAATCTGCTCCTGCTTTTTTAGCCTCTTCCTCTTTTTCTGGAGGAACAATAGCTAAAATTTTCGGCACCTTTCCTGTGCCATAAGGTAAACGCACTGTCCCCCTTACAGTTTGTTCAGGAGATGAAAGATTTACTTTTAACCTAAAATGGGCTTCAATAGTTGCATCGAATTTTGTCGGGCTAGTCTTTAATACTAAATCTAGAGCCTCGTCTAGCGGATATAATTTTTCTGGCTCTATTTGCTTTATTAACTCTTTATATTTTTTGCTTTTTTTGCTTAATTTTGGCATAATTAATTTTCCACTATTTCTATTCCCATATTTTTTGCAGTCCCTTCAATAATTTTAACAGCTTTATCTAAATCATCGGTATTTAAATCAGGAAGTTTTTTCTTTGCAATTTCTAAAATCTGGCTTTTTGTTACTTTCCCCACTTTTTCTCTATTAGGAACACCTGATCCCTTCTCAATTCCTGCTGCTTTTTTAAGTAATTCTGCTGCTGGGGGAGTTTTAATTATAAAATCAAAACTTCTATCTTCATAAATAGTAATAACCACAGGCAAAACTGTCCCTGTCATCTCTTTCGTCTTTTCATTAAAAGCGTTACAAAAATCTCCAATAGCAATGCCATATTGACCTAAAGCAGGCCCAATGGGAGGAGCAGGATTAGCTTTTCCCGCTTCAATTTGCAATTTTACTTTTGTTAGGATTTTTTTTGCCATTGATTAATTATATTCTTTTAACTTGTAAGAAATCCAATTCTACTGGAGTCTCTCTTCCGAAAATAGAAACTAAAACTTTAACCTTACCTTTCTCTTCATCAATTTCAGCAACTGTTCCATCCATATCTTTAAATGGCCCATCAGTAATTCTAACAGACTCACCAACCTTTAATTCTATCTTATATTTAGGTTCAGTAACTCCCATTCTTCTTTTGATAGCCTTTACCTCTTCCTCGGAAATAGGAGTAGGAGTTGATCCAAATCCAATAAATCCGGTTACATTAGGAGTGTTTCTGACTACATACCATGTCTCCTCATCCATGCACATTTCAACCAAAATATATCCTGGAAATATCTTTTTCTTAACAGTTCTCCTTCTCCCATTTTTAATTTCAATGCAGGTCTCTTTTGGAACTATTACCTGAAAAATTCTATCTTTCATTCCTAAAGTCTCTATTCGTTGCTTTAAGTTCTCAGCAACATGATCTTCATATCCAGAATAAGTATGAATTACATACCATTGTCTCTCTCCTTTTGTTGTAACTTTTCTCCTCATTGAATCCTCCTTTTATTTTATTTTAAGAAGAAAATATTCAAAAGATTTCGTGAAAAATAGATCTATAAGGCCTACAATCGCTGCACTAATTAATATGGTTAAAATTACCATTAAAGTTAATTTAATTGCGTAAGCCTTTGAAGGCCAAGTTACTCGTGCTAATTCTTGTTTTGAACTTTTTAGAAAATCTATTAGTTTATTTAGAAGAGTTATTTTCATCTTTTTTCTTCTTAGAAAGAGAAATTTTTATGACCTTTAAAATAGTTAATCTTTGCCTGTGGCCTTTTACCCTTTTATATCTTTTTTTGGGATGGAATTTTACTACTTTAATTTTTTTATCTTTTATCTGATCAATCACTTCGCAAGTAACTTTAGCTCCTTCGACAAAAGGAGTTCCTAATTTAAATTTCTTTTCATCCCATAAAAGTAAAACCTCAGGGAGCTCGATCTTGTCCCCAACTTTAGCATCAAGTTTCTCCACACAAAAAAGATCACCTTCTGAAACTTTATATTGTTTTCCTCCTGTTTTAACTATAGCAAACATTTTTCAAATTAAAATTAAGAGTAAAGAATTTTACTCTTTCTTTATTTTATTTTAACTAAATTCTAAATTTATGTCAAATCTATTTCCTTGTTCCCAACCAAAGTCTCCCTTCTTCGAATTGAAGTGTTTTTTCCGTATCCGTCTTTTCCTTAAACTCAACAATTTTAGAAAGAAGTGTTTCTTTTTTAATTAGATCTTCAAACTCTTTAAATAAAGTTTTTATAAAGTCAGAATCGGTCTCAAAATAAAGTTCTACTAAATCGGACCTTTTATATTTACCTGCTTTTCGAAGTTCTTGAATATGACGAAGAATTTCTCTTAAAAGACCTTCCTTTTTCAAATCTGGCGTTATCTGGGTATCTAAAGAAAGAACAATCTCTTCTTCATGAATTAACCAACCTTTCTCTTTCTGGATCTTCTTTTCCAAAGAAATTTTCTTTATATTTAACTCCTCCTTTATCAGGTTTATTAACTCAGAATCAATTTTTTTTCTAGTTTCAATCTTTAGCTCCTTAAGAGGTTGTCTTACTTTTATTTTAGCTTTAGTTCTTAAAAAATGGCCTAGCTCCACAACTTTTCTAACAAATTCCATATCTTTTTCAAGCTCTTTATTGATTAATTTTTTATTAGCAATTGGATAATCAGTTAAATGTACAGATTTAGATTTGTTTAGATTTTGATAAATTTCTTCAGTAAGAAAAGGAAGAAAGGGTGCTAAAAGTTTTGAAAGATCAAGTAAAACTTGATAAAGAATACCCAAAGAATTTTTTATATCTTTTTTACTTCTTCTTACATACCAAAGAGAAAGATCAGAAATAACAAATTGTTCAATAGCCCTTGCTGCATTAACTATCTCGTAATTTTCTAGTCTTTCATTTACCTTTTCAACCAGAGAATTGAATCGAGACAAAATCCATCTATCGAGTAATCTCTTTGAAGTAACAAATTTTTTTGGCTTTGAAAAACCATGCAAATTCGCCATATCTATGAAAAACTTATAAACATTCCAAAGGGTTAAAATCATTTCTTTCAGAGTCTTTTGAACATCTTTTTTAGAAAAAAGCTTAGCCTCACCTGGCTGATTAACAGTGAAAAAGTACCAACGCAAAGCATCTACTCCAAATTCATTTATTACTTCTAAAGGCTCAACTACATTTCCCAAGGATTTACTCATTTTCCTTCCTTTCTCATCTAAAACTAATCCTAAACACATCACATTTTTATAGGGAGTTCCTTTTTCCAAAAGAGTAGAGATCGCAAGCAAGGTATAAAACCATCCTCGAGTCTGATCTATTCCTTCGGCAATAAAATCAGCAGGAAACTGAATCTCAAATAACTTTTTATTTTCAAAAGGCCAATGCCATTGAGCAAAAGGCATTGCTCCGGAATCAAACCAACAATCAATTACTTCCTCTGTTCTTTTCATTTCGTCTCCACATTTCTCACATTTGAAACTAATTTTATCTATCCAGGGTCTATGAAGATCTTTAATTTTTTTACCACTTAATTTTTCCAACTCTTTAATAGAACCAATCACTTTTATTGCTTTACAATTTTCATTTTGACATTCCCAAATTGGCAAAGGAGTTCCCCAATATCTTTCACGAGAAATTGTCCAATCCCTTACATTTAAAAGCCATTGACCAAATCTTCCTCCTTTAATGTGAGAAGGAATCCAATTAATTTCTTGATTATTTTTGATAAGCTCTTTTTTAATCTCTGTTATTTTAATAAACCAAGATAATTTTGCCCAATAAAGCAATGGAGTGTGACATCTCCAACAGAAGGGATAATCATGCTCATAAAGCTCTGTTTTAAAAAGTAAATTTTTCTCAGAAAGTTCCTTTATAATCTCTTTATCTGCATCTTTAACAAATTTTCCTTCCAAAAATGGGATTTGGGCATCAAATTTTCCTTCTTCTGTTACATATTGAATGATAGGTAAATCAAATTCCTTTCCTAAAAGAAAATCCTCTTCTCCAAAAGCAGGAGCAATATGAACAATTCCAGTACCTTCATCTAAAGACACAAAATCTCCTTCTGTGACATAAAAAGCTTTTTTATTTGGACTAAAGTATTTAAATAAAGGTTCATATTCCAATTCCAAAAGTTCTCCACCTTTCATTTCATCTAGAATTTCAAAATCTCTACCTAAAACTTTAGAGGCTCTTTCTTTTGCTAAGACAAAAATTTCTCCATCTTTCTTTACTTTTAAATAAGTAAAATCTGGATTAATAGCTAGGGCAACATTTCCAAAAAGAGTCCAAGGAGTTGTAGTCCATACTAGAAAATAAAAATCTTTGCCTTTTGCTTTAAATTTTACATAAACACTTTCTTCTTTTATTCTTTTATATCCCTGAGCCACTTCATGAGAAGAAAGAGAAGTTTGACATCTAGAACAATAGGCCACTACTCTAAAATCTTTATATAAAAGTCCTTTTGAATAAATTTCCTTTAAAATCCACCAAAGAGTTTCAATGTAAGAATTCTCATAGGTAATATAAGGATGGTCCAAATCTATCCAAAATCCAATTCTCTCAGTAAGATCTTCCCATTCCTTTTTATATTTCCAAACACTTTTCTTACACTCTTGATTAAATTTATCTATGCCAAATTTTTCAATATCAGATTTACTTTTAAATCCATAGGTCTTTTCAACCTCTAATTCCACAGGAAGTCCATGAGTATCCCATCCTGCTTTTCTTATTACTTTAAATCCTTTCATTGTCTTATATCTTAAAACTATATCCTTAAAAACTCTTGCTAGTACATGGTGAATTCCTGGCTTTCCATTTGCAGTAGGGGGCCCTTCATAGAAAACAAAATATCCCCTTGAAGGTTTTTTCAAGGTTTTTTCAAAAATCTTGTTCCTTTTCCAAAATTTTAGGATTTTTTCTTCAAGTTTTGGAAATTTTTCTTTTGGATTTACTTCTTTAAACATGATTTACGCTTTTCGCTTTACGCTTTACACTTTCTCTGGAGGTCTGACTTTAGTCAGAACTTATAAAGCGAAAAGTTTTAATTGTTTTTTCAAATTGAATTAATGATCTTTTTAATATTGGATTCAAATTTTGTTCTAGTTTAAGAGAGTTAATTTGAGAAACTAAAGTAGATAAAAAATAAGTAAATAATTTCTTTTCAAAATCTGATTTTTCTTCAAAAGAAGGAATAAAATTTTTCATTCCTTCATTAATATGTCTTTCTGGTAAAGCAAGATAAAAAATTGGGATATTGGACACCTTTTTTAAAACAAGCTTTCCTTTTTCTAATTTGAATCCATATTTTAATTTCCCACCTCCAATTCTATTTCTTTCCAAAACTTTCTCTTTTTTCCTTTCATATATCTTTCCAGAAATTTCTCCTACTTCATCTAAAGCACAAACTAAATTTCCTGTTTTTTTCTCAAAAACCACATTATCAATGCCATTTTTTATATCATCATAAAGAGAGGCTCTAACTACAGCAAATTCACTACCTAAAAATTTAGAAAAAATAGCTGTTTTTAAAATTTCAAGATTTTCTCCCATTCGTTTTTCTTCAAAGAGTTTTTCTGGATTTTTCTTCCATAAGCTTCTTTTTCTTTCTTCTTCAAATCTCTTTTGATATATTTCGATTTCTTTTAAATCTTTTTTTATTTCGTTCTCCCCATAAGTAGGTTTAAAAGCTTCTATTTTAATCCGACAATCTTTGTCAACAGGTATTTCTTCTTTTTCTAATTCTTTGGCAGCGCTTTCAAGGAAATTTTTAAGTCTTTCTTCTGGCTCTTTTTCTTTAGGTTTTTCAAATTTTGGTTCGAATTTTTCTGGATTTAACATAGCTCATTTATTTTATCAAAAAAAGAGGAAATCTACAAATTTAAAAG
>CAZICA010000024.1:0-8941 GCA_964537705.1 uncultured Candidatus Saccharibacteria bacterium | reverse complement strand
GCTATGTTTATGATTTCTGTGGTTGTGAAAATGAAGCCTTTTTTGCTGGAGAAAGCCCAGTTTTAGCTCATAATACTAACCGGCCTGATATTTTGGATCCAGCGCTTTTAAGGCCAGGAAGATTTGATAGACGAGTGATTCTAGATTTTCCTGACCTGAAAGAAAGAGAGGCTATCTTGAAAGTTCACGCAAGAAAAAAACCTTTAGAAGAAGATGTAGATTTTAAATTAATAGCAAAACAAACCGCAGGATTTTCTGGTGCTGATTTAAAAAATCTTTTAAATGAAGCAGCTATTTTAGCCGCAAAAAGAAATAAACGAAAAATAGGACAAAAAGAAATTGAAGAATCGATTGAAAAGGTAATGCTAGGTCATGAAAGAAAAAGTCATTTATTAACTAAAAAAGAAAAAGAATTAACAGCTTTTCATGAAGCAGGACATGCTCTTGTAGCTCATAAATTAAAAAACGCTGATCCAGTTCATAAAATCTCTATCATCTCTCGAGGAAGAACTTTGGGTTACACCTGGAATCTTCCCCAAGAAGATAGACATCTTTACCCAAAATCTAAATTCTTAGATGATATAACAGTTCTTTTAGCGGGAGCTATGGCAGAAAAATTGATTTTTGGAGAATTTTCAACTGGTGCCGAAAATGACCTTGAGGAAGCTTCAAAATTGGCAAGAAAAATGGTTACTCAATTTGGCATGTCAGAAAAATTAGGTCCTCAAACATTTGGAGAAAAAGAAGAATTGATATTTTTAGGAAAAGAAATAGGGGAACAAAGAAATTATTCAGAAAAGACTGCAGCAGCAATCGACAAAGAAATAAGATCTATAATAACCGAATGCAAAAATAAAGCAAATGAATTACTTAGGAAAAATATCAAGAGTTTAAAAAAATTAGCAGAAAAGCTTTTGGAAAAAGAAACTTTAATTAAAGAAGAAATTGAAGAAATCTTAGGTCCAAAGGAGAAATAAAAATGAATTTTTCAAAACTTACCTCAGCAACTCTTATTTTAGCAACAACTTCTTTATTTTCTCGCCTTTTAGGACTTATAAGAGATAGATTACTTGCATCAAATTTTGGAGCTTCGGGAAATTTAGACTGTTATTTTGCCTCTTTCAGAATCCCTGATCTTTTATTTAATTTTCTAATTTTAGGAGCGCTTTCTTCGGCATTTATTCCTATCTTTACTGATTTCCTTGCTAAGAATAAAGAAGAAAAAGCATGGGAAATAGCTTCGACTATTTTAAATTTTGTTGTAATTTCTCTTATTTTTCTAGGAGGAAGTGTTTTTTTATTAGCTCCTTATCTAGTAATTTTAATTGCTCCTGGATTTGATAGTACTCGATTGGCTCTAACAACTTCTCTTACTCGAATCATGCTTCTTTCTCCTTTATTTTTTGGGATTTCTTCAATTTTTGGTGGAATTTTAACTTCTTATAAAAAATTTTTTGCTTATGCAATAGCTCCTATTTTTTATAATCTGGGGATAATTTCAGGTATTTTGATTTTAGTCCCAATTTTTGGAATCTATGGTCTTGCCCTTGGAGTAATTTTTGGCGCCCTTTTACATCTTTTAGTTCAATTACCAGCAGTTATATCAACAGGATTTAAATTTAAATTTTGCCTTAATTTAAAGGAACCTACTATTTTAAAAATATTTTACTTAGCTCTTCCTGTTACTTTAGGTCTTATAATTTCTCAATTAAATCTTACAGTAGATACAATTATTGGATCCACTTTAAAAAGTGGCTCGGTTGCTGTTTTAAATTTCGCTTCGAATCTGATGAGTTTACCAATGGGAATTATCGGTATATCTTTTGCTATACCTTGTTTTCCTCTTTTGGCAGAAGCATCTGCTCTTAAAAAAAATAGTGAATTTGCAACTTATTTTTCTTTAACCTTACGAAGAATTTTGTTTTTTATTCTTCCAGCAACAGTTTTGATGATTGTTTTCAGAGCTCAAATTGTCAGACTTATTTTAGGAACAGGAAAATTTGATTGGCAGGATACAATTTTAACTTTAAAAACTTTAGGTTATTTTTCCTTAGGACTGGTTGGATTCTCTACGGTTCCCCTTCTTGCTCGAGGATTTTATGCAATAAAAGATACTTTAACTCCTGTTAAAATAGGATTTTTTGCTCTAATAATTAATTTAATTGGAAACCTTGTTTTTTCTAGATTTCTTGGAGTAGCTGGACTTGCTCTTGCATCTGCTTTAGCTGCTCTTTTTAATGCCTTTGCTCTCCTTTTTATTTTAGGGAAAATAATACCAGAACTAGATTTAACTAAAATTTTTTCCTCTGGTGTTAAATATCTTTCTGTAAGTCTTCTTACAGGAATCTTAGCTTATTGGGGACTCTTTTTATTTGATCCTTTCTTTGACACCCATACTGTTTTAGGGCTATTTGGTCAAACTATTTTTGCTTTTGGATTTGCGGCTATTTTTTATTTGATATTTTCTTTTCTTTTAGGATTTAAAGAACTTCTATAATGAGAAAGAAAAAAGTTAAAGCTTTGGTACTTCTTTCAGGAGGTCTTGATTCCATTCTTGCCGCAGAACTTCTAAAAAGGCAAGGAATTAAAGTGGTTGGCTTAAGTTTTAAAAGCTATTTTTTTGATAGCCAAAAAGCAGAAGAGGCTGCGAAATTATTAAAAATTCCTCTAAAGGTTGTTGATTTTTCAAAAGAACATTTAAAATTGGTTAAAAATCCAAAATTTGGTTATGGAAAATCTTTAAATCCCTGCATAGATTGTCATATTCTAATGCTTAAAAAGGCAAAAGAAATTCTTAAAAAGGAGAAATTTGATTTTGTCGCAACTGGTGAAGTTCTTTTTGAAAGACCAATGTCTCAAAATCCAAAAGCTCTAAAGCTTGTTGAAAAAGAATCTTCTTTAAAAGATCTTCTTCTAAGGCCTCTTTCTGCCAAACTACTTCCTAAAACAATTCCTGAAAAAAAGGGACTAGTGGATCGAGAAAAACTATTGGATATCTGTGGTAGATCAAGAAAAATCCAACTAGAATTAGCAAAAAAATGGAAAATAAAATCTTTTCCTACTCCTGCTGGAGGATGCCTTCTAACAGATCTTGAGTTTGGAAAAAGATTAAAAGCACTCTTTAAAATCAATCCAAAAGCTAATGGAAACGATATAGAAACTCTAAAAGTTGGGAGACATTTTATTTTCTCTGGAGTTAAATTTATTATTGGAAGAAATGAAAAAGAAAATCAAAAATTAAAAATTCTAGCAAGAAAGGGAGATCTATTAATAGAACTTAAAAATTATCCTGGCCCAACTACTTTAATCAGAAGATATAAAAAAGAAAGAAAATTAGAAAAAATTATCGAAAAAGGAAAAAAATTAACTAAATTTTACTCGACCAAAGCAAGGAATAAAAGAAATGTAGAATTTTTGGTTCTAAAAGTTTTATGAAAGAAAAAATTAGAAATTTCTGCATTATTGCTCATATAGATCATGGAAAGTCTACCTTAGCAGACAGATTGCTTGAATTTACCAATACGGTTCCTAAAGAAAAAATGAAACCCCAGTATTTAGATCAAATGGAATTAGAAAGAGAAAGAGGAATTACCATCAAAATGGCTCCTTGCAGAATGATTTATAAAAATCATATCTTAAATCTAATCGATACCCCAGGGCATGCTGATTTCTCCTATGAAGTCGAAAGATCTTTAGCTGCGGTCGAAGGAGCAATTTTACTCGTTGATGGAACAAAAGGAATTCAAGCTCAAACCCTTGCCTATGGAACAAAAGCAAAAAAACAAAATTTAGTCCTTATTCCTGTGATTAACAAAATAGATCTACCTCAAGCAAATATTAATTTAGTAAAAAAACAATTAATGGAAATCTTTGGATTTAAGGAAGAAGAAATTATTCTAATCTCGGCTAAAGAAGGAATAAATATAGATAAAGTAATTATTAGTTTAATTGAAAAAATTCCTCCACCTTCTGGGAATGAAAATGCTCCTTTAAGGGCTTTAATTTTTGACTCTTTTTATGATCCATTTAAAGGGGTAATAGCCTCTGTGAAAATTGTTGATGGGTCTTTAAAAAAGCAAGAATGGGTTAGATTTTTGGCTACTAAAAAAGAAACTCAGATTTCAGAATTAGGATATTTTTCACCTCAACTTTCTCCTTCTGAGCTTTTAAATTGTGGAGAAATTGGTTATCTGGTGACTAAATTAAAAGAAATAAAATATGTACGAATAGGAGATACAGTTGGAAAAAGGGGAGAAAAAATAGAACCTTTAGCTGGTTATAGAGAAATAAAACCCATGATTTTTGCTGGAATTTATCCCACAGAAGGAGAAGATTTTACCAACCTACAAATAGCTTTGGAAAAATTAAAATTAAATGATGCCTCCTTAAGTTTTGAAAAAGAAACTTCTACTTTAGGGCAAGGTTTTAAATGTGGTTTTTTGGGAATGCTTCATTTAGAAATTACTAAAGAGCGATTGGAAAGAGAATTTAATCTAGATATTTTAATAACCACTCCAAAAGTTGCTTATCAAATTAAAGATAAAGAAATAAAAGAGCCCTGGATTAAACTAAAAATTGTTATTCCTTCTGAATTCCTTGGAAAAGTTTTTGAACTTCTTCCTGAATTTAGAGCAAAACATTTAGAAACTAAATATTTCCAGAATCAAGTAATTTTAGAATGGGAAATGCCTCTTGCTTCTCTTATTTTAAATTTCTATGATAGATTAAAATCTGTCACTTCTGGTTTTGGTTCTTTTGATTGGGAATTTAAAGAAATGAGAAAAGGAGATTTGGTTAAATTAGACATTCTAGTTGCCGGAAATAAAATAGAAGCTCTATCTCAAATTGTTCCTAAAGACAGAGCCTATAAAATAGGAAAAGAACTTGTCTTAAAACTAAAGGAATTGATTCCAAGAGAACTTTTCCCTATTCCTCTTCAGGCAGCTATAGGATCTAAAATAATTGCCAGAGAAACGATACCAGCTTTAAAAAAGAATGTCACAGCCCATTTATATGGTGGAGATATCACTAGAAAAAGGAAATTATGGGAAAAACAAAAAGCTGGAAAGAAAAAACTTGCAAAATTTGGAAAGGTTGAAGTTCCAAAAGAGGTAATAATGAAAATATTTAAAACTATCTAAGATGGAAAAAAGAATTAATAAACTTAGTTTCGGAATAGGAGGCATTTTAATTGGAATTGTATGGTTTATTTTTCATTATTTTGTAAAAACAGATAGAGCTCTTTTAATTTTAATTCTCCCAGTTCCAGCGCCATTTTATTTCTTAATGCTTTCTTCGTTCTTTTATCTTTTCCTTTATTTTCCCGTTAATATAGCCTTCTTTTCTTTTCTGGGTTATTCTCTAGGGCTCTTAATCGAACAAAAGAAGTTTAGAAAACTTTTATTTATTTTTACTCTTTCAGGAATAACTTTACTTCTAGCTGGTTTTTTATTTAAATTGAATTATACCTTCTTTTTAATTTGTTTGGTGGGATTATTTTGTCTGGCTATTTGGTTTTCTCAGAAATTGGATTATTTAAACTTTGTTCTCTCTTGTTTAGTATTTGCTTTTTTCTCTGATGTTCTTTTAAAAAGTCTTTATTTTATTTCTAATCTGTATTTCTTTGAAGCTCCATTTTTTAATCTTCATTTTTTTCTAAAAAGTCTTAATATTTTAAATGGAGTTATTTTTTATCTTCCTTTAATATTTATTCTTTTATTTAAAAAGCCAAAAACAAAAGGATCGTTATTAGAAAGGATTGAAAAAGGAAAATTTTTAAAATTAAAATTTAAAAACCTTCTGTTAATTAATTATTTTATTTTTTGTGGAACTCTTCTGTATATAGGAATAAAATTAATTTTTAAAAAAACCCCGATCCATCTTCTGCCCCTTCTAGCAATTTCAACTCTTATTCTTTTTATTCTTAACCCAAAATCCAAACTCTTTTATTATTGGCAAAACAAAATTTTTAGAATAACCTTTCTCACTGGATATCTTGCTTTACTTATCCAAGGATTCTATTTTGGAACAACCTGGAATATCGTCTTTGCTAGCTGGTGTGAATATGGAATTTGCTTTTTTATGAGTCTTCTCACTGCTTTAATCACTCTTGTTTTAATTCTTTTTGTCTATCTGATCATTTCAAGATCTTTCCGGGGAGCTGCTGTTATAGCGGGGGTTTATCTGTTATTTCTCCCATTTACTCTTTCTTTTTCGTATTTAAATTACAATCTAAATAAAATTATAGAAATGAAAATTTACCATTCTAATAACCAAATACTTCAAAAAGCAATTGCTAGCAAGAATCCAAGTCTTTGCCAAAAAATTAATCCCTTTAAAGCAAGTGTTCTAAATGAAAGCGGATATCTCCAAAAAATGAGATGCTACCGAAAAATTGCTGATTTTACTAGAAAGGAACGTCAAGAAAAAATTCTAGAAGATAAAGAAAAGTGGTATAAAAAAGCTATAAAGACCCAAGATCCTAAATTATGTTTGAAAATTAATCAAGAAAGAGATAGATCGAAATGTCTTCTTTATATTGCAAAAGAAAAAAATAACCTGAGTTTATGTCCAAAAATAAAAATTTTTCACTATCGCTCTGAATGTTATCTATATTTCGCTAAAAGATATAATAACAGATATTTTTGTAAGAAGGTGGAAGATAAAAATCTTTATACAAAATGCTTGAAGGAAACAACTAATGAAATTTTAGATTCTGATTTCGACGGACTTCCTGATGAAAAAGAAGTAGAAATTGGAACAGATCCATTTAATTCCGATACAGACGGTGATGGATATTTTGATGGAACAGAGGTGGAAAATAATTATAATCCTTTATCTATTTCACTGTAATATCCCAATAAAGGCCATAATCTTCCATCCAAGTAATTCCATCAGCAACTGGCCTGAAGTATTCTCTAAAAGTCCCATAAACATTTTTTGGAGCACAAATAGTAAAAGTAAATCGTCCTATTTCTCCAGGGGCTACTTTTTCTTGATCTAGTCGAATTCTATTTGGAGAAAGCCAAGAAGCACATCGGAAATAACTTATTCTATCTAAAGGATTAGCAGTTCCTAATTTTACTATTTCTGGAGTCCAAGTAGTGGTTCCGGTATTTTTAAATTCAACCCATAATCTAGTAATTTCACCTGGCTTCAAAATGGGATTAGGACTCTGAGCAACCCATTTTGCATGATAACTTGCTGGAACTATTTTAATATCCCAATAAAGGCCATAATCTTCCATCCAAACAATTCCATCAGCAACTGGCCTGAAATACTCTCGATAAATACCTGGTTTAATATCAGAAGGTGCTTTTATTTTAAAGGTGAATCTTGCTATTTCTCCAGGAGAAACAATTGATTGATCCATCTTTACTCTATTTAATCCGATCCATCCTTCTTTTAAAAGAGCAAAATTTGAAAAGCGATCAATAGGATTTGATGTTCCTAAATGGACAAATTCAGATGACCAGGCACTTCTTCCAACATTTTTAAATTCAACCCATAATTCAGTAACTTCTCCAGGAGCTAAAGTTGGATATGGTGATTGAGAAATCCATTTTGCATGATAATCTAATGGATTTAAAGAGATCTCTGCAGCCTCTACTTTAAAAACTCTTGTTTCGGTTTTGAAATTCCCTGAAGAATCATAAACTTCAATGGTTAGTTCATGTTCTCCTTTTGGTAATTTTCCTAAATTTATTTTAAATTGATAGGGCTTGAATTTTGGTTGGGAAATAAAATTATACCAGGGTCCTTGATCAACTTTATATCTTCCGCTTTTAATAGAAGAAATCATTACATTTGGGTAGATGAAATCTGGACCAAAATCATCTCTTATCAAACCTTCCACCACTATGCCGTTTTCTTTTTCTTGAATTTTTTCTATTGAAATAAAAGGTGGATTTTTATCATAAGTTAAAGATTTTAAAACATCAATCTCTCCCCATCCATATTTATAGTTAAATTGAGCTCCTGCCATTGCAGGTAATTTTTTGCAGGTTATTATAATTCTTTTATAAACCTGGTCAGGTGAAAGAGGTTCTTTTGAAAGTAAAAGTGCAGCCTGAGCAGAAACCAAAGGTGCTGCAAAAGAAGTTCCTCGGCCATTTTCATATAAATTAATTTGATTAAAAGAGGACCAAGATGTTGAAAGAATATCTACACCTGGAGCCACTACATCTATCTGGGGGCCGGTATTTGAAAATAAAGGATAAAGACCTATTTCATCTACAGCACCAACTGCTAAAACATTTGGATAAGCTGCTGGATAATCTATAAAATCATTTCCTTTATTTCCTGTTGCGGCAATTAAAACCACTCCCTTTTTGTAAGCATAATCAATAGCTTCTGAAAGCTGTAAAGAATCTGCTTCTAAACCAAAACTCATGTTAATAACAGAAGCCCCGTGATCAACAGCATATCTGATTCCCTTTACTATATCAGAAACCTTTCCCTCACCATTTGACTGAATAACTTTTACAGCCATAATTTTTACATTAGGAGCAGCTCCACTTATTCCTTTTAAATTATCAATTTGGGCAGCGATGATTCCTGCAACTAAAGTGCCATGTTTATGATCATCCATTGGATCCGGATCATCATTAACAAAATCATATCCAAAATATCCATTCTCATCTTGCCACATCTTATTTTTTAAATCTTCATGAAAATAATTTACCCCTGTATCTAAAACAGCAACAACAATTGATCGAGATCCTTTGGTAATATCCCATGATCTCGGAAAATTAACTTTAGAAAGATACCATTGAGAAGGATAATAAGGATCATTAGGAGTATAAGCAAAAACTCCTTTAGGAATAAAAAGAACAAAAATTAAGATAAATAAAAAATGAATTATTTTTTTCATTGTTTTCTCCTTTAAAAAATTATACCATAGTTTTTCTCATCTGTCCAGAAGTTTTACGCTTTTCGCTTT
>CAZICA010000023.1:0-9159 GCA_964537705.1 uncultured Candidatus Saccharibacteria bacterium | reverse complement strand
TTTTATCAGGGGGGCCAAATTTTATGATCGATATTTCTAAAATCTTAGGAAAAAAAGCTATTCCCGCTCCTCCACCACCTCCAAAACCTGAGGATCGGGAAATAACCAAAGCAAAAATGGTAGCTATTGTTTTTGTTTTTGCCACTGTGATTTTATTCTTAATTGGAGCAGTGGTTTTTTCTTTTATTTCAAAGAATTATCAAAGAAAATTAGATCAGGCAAATCAAGAACTTCAGGAGATAAAAATCAAAGCAGCAAAATATGGGAAATTTGAAAGAAAGGCAAATCTTGTTAAAAAAAGATCAGACCTTATAAGAGCCTTATTAGGAAATAAAGTTCGTTTTACACCTCTTTTCAATGAATTAGAAAGAATAACGCCGAAAAGAATTGTTTATACATCTTTTTCAATTGTCGAGCCAAATTTGAGAGCTCAAATTGAAGCAAAACTTGGTCTTCAGCGCTATTCTTTGTCAGGATCTTTAGAAGATGTTATAAGATTAAATGGAGTTAAAAATTTCCTTAATAGGTTTGATCTAGAGATTCCTCCAGAATTTAAAGAAAAATTAGATTCAACCAAAGGGGAAGAGCAAGTAAAAACTTTAAAAGAAATTCTTAAAAATCCTGAATTTTGGAATTGGGAAAATGGGAAAAATAAAGATGCTTCTTATTTGATAGATGATAGATTTGGAGCAGAAAAGGGCACAACGTTTTCATTTTTACAGGAGACAATTCCTATCGAAGAATTTATAAGAGAATTAGGTAAAAATATTGAGGTGAAAGAGAAACTTAGAATTGAAGGAAAAGCATTGAGCTATACTGATCTAGCAAAGACTCTTGTAAGTTTAGAAAATTCTCCTTGGTTTAAAAATTTAGCTCTTGCAGGAGCAAGTTTAAGAGAATTAGAAGGCGGGGGGATTCTTATTGAATTTTCTATAGAATGCGAATTAGAAGGAGATTTAAGAGGAAGAGAGGTTTTCTAAAATGAGAAAGTTACTGAAAAAATTAACGAAACAATTTGGAGCAATTGCTTTGCTTGGTTTATTGATTTGTATTTGTATATTTTGGTTTTGGATAAAACCGCTTTTAAGTTCCATTAATGAAATGAAAGCTAAAATCGAGTCCAATTACAGATCAAAAGAAAATATAGAAGTAAAATTAAAAGATTTAAAAGATTTGGAAGCGAGACTAGAAGTTTATTCTGATTCTATAAGTGTTCTTTCAGAATTTCTGCCAGAAGGAAAACAAGAACCAGAACTTTTAGTTACCTTTGAAAGAATAGCTCAAAATAGCGGAGTGATTTTAAGGACAATTTCTCCATTGAAAATTCCCCCAAAAGAACAACCAAAGGAATTTAAAAAAGCAGGCTATAGTTTGAATTTAGTAGGAGATTATCATCCGATAAAATTATTTATTCAGCAATTAGAACGAAATAAAAGATTGATTAATATAAGAACTATAAAATTCTCAGGCGGCGGAGAGGAAAGAGAGGGAATACCTCAACCATTGAATGTAACTTTAGAAATAGAGGCTTATTATAAAGGATAACTGGTATGAAGAAGAAATTAAAACTTATAATTTTAATAGGAGGAATCGTTTTTGAAATTCTGATAGGATTTTTGTTTTATTTACTTTATCTAAAAACTGAACCAAAACCAGAACAAATAAGGCCAGAGATTCCTCCACGCCCAATCCCGAAATTCGAAGATCCAGAGCTTATAGATAAAATTAATGAATACGAAGTTTTTGGAGAAATACCTGTTATAGTTAAAGAAGAGGATGTGGGTCGATCAGATATTTTTAGAGCGTTGTAAAAATGGCTTTAGGAACAAAAACAACTTTGGATGTTTTAGTTGAACAAAATTTGATCTCCGAAAAACAGAAAGAAATTGTAGAAAAAAAAGCAGAGAAGCAGAATAAGCCTCCTGAGGAGGTTTTGTTAGAAATGGATCTAGTTTCTCCTGAGGAAGTAGCAAAAGCAGCGGGAGAAGTTTTGGGAATGCCTTATGTTGATATGAGAGATAAAAAAATTCCTTTTGTTGTTCTTTCAAAATTTCCAGAAGAGATTGCCAGAAAATATCATATGGTTGTTTTTGAAACAAAAGGTGATAAACTTTTAAAAGTTGCTTTAGCAAAACCCTGGGATGAGTTAACTAAAAAAGCAATTGATTTTATAAAGACAAAACAACATATAACGATTGATCCTTATGTCACCACTCAGGAAGGATTAGAACTAGCACTCACCCAATATGCAAATCCAGTCCTTCAAGCTCCCCCAGGTCTTGAAGTTAAAAAAGAAGAGAAACCCGCAGCACCAGCACCTGTAGCAAAGCCTGAGGAAGGTCCTCCCACAATTGAAGCTGAAGCAGAGAAAGCAAGAAGAACTCTATCTGAATTAGTTAAAGAAGAGATTAAAACAAAAGAACAATTAGCAAAAATTATCTCTACTTCTACTGTTCCAAGAATTGTCGCTGCTTTAATGAAATTTGCTATTACTTCAAGGGCTTCAGATATTCATATTGAACCTCAGGAAGGAGATACAAGAGTGAGATATAGAATTGATGGTGTTTTACATGAGATAGCTAAGATTCCAAAAAAGAGTCATCCCGCTGTTGTTTCAAGAATTAAAATTTTAGCTGAGTTAAAAATTGACGAACATCGAATTCCTCAAGATGGAAGATGTGAAGTTACTTTTGATGGAAGAGAGATTGATTTACGTATTTCTACTTTCCCAGTGATGTATGGAGAAAAGGTTGTTTTAAGGCTACTGGAGGCAGGAAGACTTTTTTCTCTTGAGGAATTGGGTCTTTCAGGAAAGGCTTATGAAAGAGTAACAAATGCTATTAAAAGGCCTTATGGAATTATGCTAGCTACAGGACCTACAGGAGCAGGGAAATCAACCACTTTATATGCTGCTCTTTCAAAAATAAATACCGAAGATAAAAATATAATTACATTAGAAGACCCAATTGAATATTCAATTCCAGGACTTAATCAATCTCAGATTAGACCTGAAATCGGATTTGATTTTGCTGCGGGAATGAAATTTGTCTTACGTCAGGATCCTAATGTCATTATGGTTGGAGAAATTAGAGATAAAGAAACAGCGGAAATGGCAATTCAGGCTGCTTTAACAGGCCATTTGGTTTTTTCAACCCTTCACACTAATGATGCACCTTCGGCAATTCCAAGACTTATTGATATGGGAATTGAGCCATTTTTGATTTCTTCCTCAGTTCATACTATTATTGCTCAAAGACTTGTTCGAAGGATATGCCCTAAATGTAAGGTAGAAGTGAAATTATCTCCTGCTGTTTTAGAGGATATAAAAAAGGAATTTGGTTCGCTTCTTAAAGATGCACGAGAAGGTCTTACTTTGGATGAAAAAACAAAGTTTTATCGAGGAAAGGGATGCCCAGATTGCTCAATGACCGGTTTTAAAGGAAGAATTGGAATTTTTGAGGTTCTTCAGATGTCAGATGAAATAGAAAAATTAACTATCAAAAGAGCTTCAGCAAGTGAGATAAGAGAGCAGGCGATTAGAGAGGGAATGGTCACTTTAAAACAAGATGGGATTTTAAACGTGATAAAGGGAATAACAACAATTGAAGAAGTTTATAGGGTAACAAAAATTTAAAGGAGATTAAATGACAGATAAAGTAAAATTAAATATTCAGAAAGAGGATGATCTTTTCCCGGAGATACCTGCTTTAGAAGAGAAAAGAGAAATTTATGAATTACTTGAGATTGCTTGTCAAAAAGATGCTTCTGATCTTCATTTGAATGTTGATTATCCACCAATTTTAAGAATCTATGGAAACTTGCTGCCTTTGGAAGATAGACCAGTTTTAACTCCAGGTTATTTAGAAAAGCTAATTTATATGATTTTAACAGAAGATCAGAAAAAGACCTTAGAGAAGGAGAAAGAAATAGATTTTTCTTTAAGTTTTAGAGAAAAAGCTCATTTCAGAGTTAATATATTTTACCAAAAAGGTACTCTGGCTGCCTCTTTCAGGCTTATTCCAGCAAAGATAAGAACAATTGAAGAGCTTAATTTACCCCCGGTACTCCATGAATTCACAAAACCAAAATCAGGACTATTTTTAGTTACTGGTCCAACAGGCCATGGAAAATCTTCTACTTTAGCAGCTTTACTTGATGAGATAAACAAAAATCAGGCAGTTCATATTCTAACTATTGAGGATCCGATAGAATATGTTTTTGAGCCTCAGAAAGCTTTAATAACCCAAAGAGAGCTCAATACTGATACCAATTCTTTCTCAAGAGCTTTAAGAGCTGCCTTAAGAGAAGATCCAGATGTTATTTTAGTTGGAGAGATGAGAGATCTAGAAACAATGCAGGCAGCTCTTACAGTAGCAGAAACAGGACATTTGGTTTATTCAACCGTTCATGCAGAAGATGTTCTTTCTGTTCCTGATCGAATTATTTCTGCTTTTCCTGCAAATGAACAAGCTCAGGTAAGGATAATTCTTTCCTCAGTTCTTCTTGGTGTTCTTTCTCAAAGACTTATTCCTAAAAAAGGAGGTGGAAGAGTTCCAGTGGTTGAGCTTTTAATAGCTACACCAGCTGTAAGATCTTTAATAAGAGAAGGAAAAACTTATCAGCTTCCTTCTGCCCTGCAGACAGGAGTAAATGAAGGAATGATTACTATCGAAAGGTCACTTAAGGATTTATTAAATAGAGGTTTAATTACTGAAGAGATTGTGAAGGAAGTTGGAGAGAAGCTTTGATTTGGGAGATGGAATAAATAGATCCCTTGGCGAGATCCGAGAGACAAAACATCATTTAAGAATGGCTTATAAGAAAGGCTATTTAAAAGAAGATCAATTCAATTCTTATATTGAAAGATATAACATAGCTTCTAAGATGCTGAAAAACTTAGAAAAATCTCTTATTAATTCCCAAAACCAAGATCCTAAAACCTAAATTCCAGCCAAACCCGGAGGTTTTTGATGAGATTTATTTATGAAGCTACAGATAAAACAGGAAGATTAAGAAGAGGGATTGTTGAGGCTGCGTCAGAAGATGCGGTCCGTATTTTGCTTAAAGCAAATGCGCTTACCCCTGTTTCTATTGCTCCTTATGTTACATTTGAAGAAAAAATTAGAGAATTTTTTAGATCTATTTTTGCACCGATTAAAGCAAAAGATAAAGCTCTATTTTCCCGACAGCTTTCAACAATGATCTCAGCAGGTCTTCCTTTGATGGAAGCACTTCATACTTTACATGAGCAAGTTCCTAATCCGAGTTTAAAACAAGTAATTGCAAAGATAATAAAAGATATAGAAAGAGGAAAATCTTTTTCAATGGCTTTAGCTGCTCATCCTTTGGTTTTTTCAAGGATCTATGTTTCAATGGTAAAGTCTGGAGAAGCTTCTGGAAAGCTTGACAGAATTTTATTGGAACTCGCAGATCAACAAGAAAAAGATTTAGCACTTACTTCTAAAATTAGAGGTGCTATGATTTATCCTGCATTTGTTCTTTCTGCTATTATTGCTGTTGGGATTTTGATGATGGTTTTGGTTATTCCAAAGATAGCACCAATTTTTAAAGAAGCAAATGTAGAACTTCCAATTCAGACCAAACTTTTGATATCGATGGCGAGTTTTTTTTCTAAATGGTGGTTTTTGGTAATTTTAGGAATTTTAGGAATTATTGTTTTATTTAAAATTTTTATCTCAACTCGGGAAGGGAAAAAACTTTGGCATAGAGCTGTTCTTTTTCTTCCAATTTTTGGGAGAATGACAAGAGAATTAGCAATAGCTAGATTTGCAAGAACTCAATCTCTTCTTTTAGGAGCAGGTGTTCCAATTTTAGATAGTTTGGCTTTAAGTGCGGAGGTAACAGGAAATCTTGTCTATGAAGCAGATCTTAAAAAAATGACAGCTCAAGTAGAAAGAGGTGTTCCTTTATCTCAGCCTTTGAGAGAGTCAGAAAATTTCCCCCCACTTGTGGCTAATATGGTAAGAGTTGGAGAGGAGACGGGAAGAGTAGATCAAATGCTTTCTAATTTAGCAAAATTTTATGAGCAAAATTTAGATAGATTAGCTTCTAATTTAACAACACTTTTAGAGCCTTTTATTACCTTACTTTTAGGAATTGGAGTGGCTTTTATTGCATTTTCAATTTTGGTTCCAATTTTTAAAATGACTGCTTTATTTTAATCTTTACTCTCTAAAAATTTTAGGATATAATATTTTCAGATTGTGGAAAACTAGGAGGGCTTTGCCCATTAGATAGTTAGTTAAGCCGTAATTAAAAAAGAAGAGGTATAAATGAATAAAAAATCAAAAGGTTTTACTCTTATTGAATTATTAGTCGTTATCGCTATCATTGGCATTTTAGCAGCAGTTGGCCTTTCTGCTTATACAGCTGCTAGAAAAAAAGCAAGAGATGCTCAAAGGAAAGCAGATTTGAGAGAAATTCAGGTAGCTTTAGAGATGTATTATGCAGATAATGGCTTCTATCCCAAAGTAAATAAATTTGGTGACAAAAATAGTGGTTTGATAAAGGAGCTTATGGAGGCTGGTTATATTTCTAAGGAATACAAAGATCCTTTAGATCCGACTCGAAAATATTGCTATGGATATTCTATTACCGCTGGATATGAAGGTCTTTATTATCGAATGGGAGCAAAATTAGAGGTTACTACTGATCGATCAATGGTAGAGGATAATGGATATAATCCTCAGTACTATGAAGTAGGAAATTTTCTTCAAGGCGGGAAAGATCCTACAGGAAGGGTAATAGACTGTCGGGGTTAATTATGTTTATATACACTAATTAGGGAATCCGTTTTTTTCGGATTCCTTTTTTTCTTAAGAAAATGGAATTCCAATTTGTTTTTCTTTCTTTTTTACTCGGTCTTTGTTTTGGGAGTTTTTCGAATTCGGTTATCGCAAGAATTGATAATTTAAAAAGTCTTTTATTTGAGTTCTCAAAATGCCCTAATTGTGGGAAAAGACTTCGTTTTTGGAATTTAATTCCTCTTTTTTCTTTTGCTTTCCAAAAAGGGAAATGTTCTTATTGTAAAAAACCAATTTCCTTTCAATATCCATTGGTAGAGGTAGCTACAGGAATTTTATTTTCTTTGTTTTATCTAAAATTTGGCCTTTCATTTTTGACTTTGAAATTTTGCCTTTACAGTTTATTTCTAATCCCAATTTTTGTTATTGATCTTAAACGATCTATTATTCCAGATAAATTAATTTTCCCAGCAATTGCTCTTGCTGGTTTTTTTGAATTTATAAGTTTTACCTCTTTAGATAAGATACTTTTAGGAATTATTTTTGGTAGTGGTTTTTTTCTGTTTTTGGTGCTAATTTCAAAAGAAAAATGGATGGGTTGGGGAGATGTTAAATTAGGGATTTTCTGTGGCCTTGTTTTGAAATATCCTTTAATTTTAGTTTCTCTTGCTTTTTCCTTTATTTTCGGAGCTTTAGTTGGTATAATTTTAATAGGGTTAAAGAAAAAAACATTAAAAGATGAGATACCTTTTGGGCCATTTTTAATTTTTTCCACTTTTTTAGCAATTTTAATTGGAAAGGAATTTCTAAAATGGTATCTAGGATTTTAAAAAAAGGATTTACATTAATTGAAATTTTGATTGTCATAGGAATAATAGGTCTTCTGCTTTTAGGAGCTGTCCCAATTTTTTCTACTTATGATAAAAAGCTTGCCATTAAAAGTGGGGCAATGCTTGTTCGTTCTGCTATTTGGGAAGCCCAAGCTTTGGCAATGGGTCCTCATTTAAAAGATATAGAATATTACTGGCTAGAGTTTCAGTCAGGTTCTTCTGAGTTTGATCTAGGATTTAAAGAAGAAGAAAAAGGCGAGGCGAAATTTAAAACTTTTATTTTACCTCAAAAACCAGTGCCTGTTGTAAAAATTGAAAAAATATATTTAGATAGTGGCCAGATTAATAAAATTAAAGTAAAGTTTTTTATAACTGAAAAAGGAGGTAAAACTAAATTTGAAACTGACTCTGAAGAGCAATCTGAGAAAGATTTAAAAATCCAACTAAAAAGATCAAATTATTTCTATTGCATAAATTTAAATAGAATAACCGGTCAGGTTCTTATAAAGAGAGGAGAATGTTAAATCGAGAAAAAGGAACAACTTTGGTTGAAGTGATGATAGCTATTGCTGTTTTGCTTTTGATAGCTATTTCTTGTTCTAGACTGGCAAGGATAGTAATTTATTCTGGAGTTAGTTCTGAAAATAGGGCAATAGCTTATTCTTTGGCTGCTAATGTGATTGAAATTCTTAAAAACAAAAAGGAAACCAATTTATTAGATAATGATCCTGAAACCGATCTATCTACCGATTTAACCCTTGATTACTTATTTTCTCAACTTCAAAATTATGGATTTGATAAGGTGGAGAAAGAGGGAGATAAGATTAAGGTGAAAATAGGGAATACGGAATTTACAATCGTTTTAAATTTAGAAACTCCTAAGGAAACTCTCTTACCTGCTGAAATGCTTGAATTTATAAACAAAGTAAAGATAACTATTAAATGGAGAGAAAAAACCGGAGAGAAATTTTTTGTTACCAGAGGTTATTTAACTAATTGGAGAATAAGATGATGGGAAAATTTCAAAAAGGGTTTACTTTGATCGAGCTTTTAATAGCTGTTGCTATTTTTGTTGGATTTATTGCCTTAGGTGCTAATGCTGTGCTTGAGATAATGAGAGCTGAGACTAAAGCAGATGTGATGAGAAAAACTCAAACCCAGACAAGATATATTTTAGAGACAATTTTAAGAGAGGCAAGAGTTGCTGAAGGAGAGCTGGCCAAGAATCGAGTTCGTAAAGCTCATGCTTTTAAATTTCTAAATGAAGGAGAAGTCGAGCTATATGGAACAATTGGAGATGATGCAAAATATCTCAAGATAATAGATACAGATTTTGAAGCAGGTCAGCCTGTTGTTTCTAAAAAATTATTTTATCTTGAAGATGGGGTTTTAAAAATGGAAATAGAGGAAGAAGGCACTTTTGATCTAAATGATAAAGATGAACTTATAATAAAAAAATTTTCTTTAGAAGGATCTTATTTACCTTTGAGTTTAGAAGAACCTCCATTTTTAAAAATCACTTTAAAAGCAGAGACTCCAGGGAAAGAAAAAAAGAAGTATTTTGA
>CAZICA010000022.1:0-10574 GCA_964537705.1 uncultured Candidatus Saccharibacteria bacterium | reverse complement strand
AAAAAACGCCTGGCTTATTACCAGGCTCTGAGATCTATATTTTCAACTTTCTTTAAAGCTTCTTTAATTGAAGAAAGTGTTAACTCTTTAGTCTCAAGTTTTGAGTCTCTAAAATAAATAATAAGGATTTTCTCTGAATAAGGAAAATAAATGAAGGTTTTAATTCGTTTCTTATCTGTCCATTCTTTTATCTTTTTAACACCTTCTGGAACAATTTTCTTTACCCACTTCCACTTTCCTATTCTTATCCTCATTCTTTTTCCAGTATTTAAATCAATTACATAAAGATCAGGACCTAATCGACCCATTAAAATATCTTCATTTTCTATTACATAAAGATCACCTAAACCGAGGTCAAAAACCTTTTTTATCTTTCCTTCTGAAACTTTAAAAACTCCTTTATCTTTAACCCTAATACTCGAACTATCAGGAGCTAGATAGAAAACTCCTGTCTTTTGATCAAAAAATAAGGACCCGATTGGTTGATCTTCCCATAAAACTTTTTTACCATTCTTTTTAACAATCTTATCAGAACCTACAAAATAAAGCTCTCCCTTGTTATCGCAGAAAAGAGCATAAACATCAATCCCTCCAATAACCCTTGGAATTGGAACCTCCTTCCAGCTAGCTCCTCCATCAACGCTTTTATAAACTTTAGAAACAAATCCATAATCATAAGCAATAGTGCTTATATAAAGGGTATTAAAATCTCGAGGATCTGCAGTAAGCCAAAACTGAGAAATTCCAGGAGTCTCAGAACCAGGAAATTCCGCTATCAAAAATTCTTTTCCATAATCTATTCCTTTATATAATACGATCTTATCTTGACTGCGTCCTGCTACCCAAAAAGTAGAAGGATCCTCTGGATTTACTACTACCGGAGGAATCACTTTTTCTAAAATTGGTTCATTCCCTAACTTCGTAGAAAATAACTTTTGATTTTCAAGATCAAGGGCATAAACTGTTTTAGGAACTTCTATCACTTGAAAAAGATCTCGGCCATACATTCTCTTTGGCAAAAAATCCCCTCCTTCAAGATAAAAAGAAAATAAGCCTATCAGTAGAGCTATCACAAATCTTTTCAACTTTTCTCCCTCCTTTCTTAATAAATTTTTTAAAGAACCTCACCTCCTTTCATTTAAAATTTGAAACTCATTAAATATTATATAAAATTTTTCTAAATTATCAATATGATATGCTATAATAAACTCGTGACACTTTTACTTTCTTCAATTTCTTTAATCCTTTTTGGTTTCCTAATCCTGCTGATGCCAGAAATTCTTAATTACCTGGTTGCTTTTGTCTTTATTCTAATAGGAGTGATGGGAGTTTTAACTGCTTTTAAGTTTAGAAAGTTTCTCTTTTAAGGAAAAAATACATCCGCAATAATTCTGGCGATAGATCTGATATTTTTTTGCTAAGGAGATGGTTTTTTTAAACCCATCTTTTTTCTTAAAATCAGCTTCTTTGAATTTTATTTTATATTTATTTTCTAATTCTTTTCCTATTTTATTTATTAATTCTGCATTCTTGTAAGGACTAATTGAAAGAGTGGTGGTAAAAATTGGAAATCCATTCTTTTTTCCAAATATTGCGGTTTTTTCTAATCTCAATCTAAAACAAATCTCGCATCGTTTCCCTCCTTCTTTTTCTTTCTCAAATCCTTTTATCTTTTCATAAAACTTTAAAGGATTATATTTTTCTTTCACAAACCCGGTGCCTAAAATTTTTGCCACTTTCAAACAAGCTTTTTCTCTTTTTAGCCATTCTTCTTTTGGATAAATATTTGGATTGTAAAAATAAAATACAACTTCTTTAAATTCTTTTTTAAGAAGTTCTCCCACCCAAAAAGCACAAACACCGCAACATGCATGAACTAATATTTTTTTCATTTCTATCTCCTTAAATTATAGCCATTCCGTCTCCGAAACTATAGAATTTGTAATTCTTTTTTATTGCCTTTTTATATAAATCAAGAATTAGTGTTTCAGAATTTTTTAATTTAAGTTTATCAGCTAAAAAAGCTGCTACCAGAAGAATCAAACTCGATCTCGGCAAATGAAAATTTGTAATAAGACCATCTATAAATTTAAACCTATATCCAGGATAAATAAATAAATCTGTTTCCTTTCTTCCCCATAAAATTTTCCCATTTTTAGAAAAACTCTCTAAAGCTCGAGTAGTTGTTGTCCCAACAGCAATAATTTTTCTTTTTTCTTTTTTTGCTTTATTTAAAACTTTTGCAGTATTTTTTGAAATTATCACCAATTCTTTTCCTGGCCTAAAACTTTCGATTTTTTCAGTTTTAATTGGTGCAAATGTAGGATAACTAACGTGTAAGGTTATAAATTCAAATTGAATTCCTTTTTGCTCTAATTTTTTAAAAAGTCTTTTTGTAAAATGAAATCCTGCAGTAGGTGCAGCAACAGATCCAGGAATTTTTGCAAACCAAGTTTGATAATACTTTCTTAGTTTTTTTTCTTCAATCTCAGGTTTTATATAAGGGGGGATAGGCATCTTTCCAAATTTGTAAATAAACCTTTCTAGTTCCTTTCCTTCTTTATTAAATTTAATGATTTTTTTAATTCCTTTATTTTCTATAATTTTACCCAAGAAATTTTTACTAAAATGAATTTTCTGCCCTTCTTTGATTTTTCCTTTCAATAAAACCTCCCAGGTCCTTTTAAATGAAAAATTTTTCGATCCAGGTCTTAAAAGTAAAACCTCAATCTTTCCTCCTGTATCTTTTTTTCCAAATAATCTTGCTGGTATTACCTTTGAATTATTAAAAACTAGGACATCTCCTGTTTTTAGAAAATCTCCTAAATCTAAAAATCTTTTATGAAAAATCTTTCTAGAAGTTAGATCAAAAACCAATAATTTTGCTTTATCTCGTGGAAGAGATGGAACCTGGGCAATAAGCTTTTGAGGCAGTTTGTAATCAAATTTGGTAATTTCCATTTTAAAAAGAAAAGGGCCTAAATTGCCCTCTAACTGATTAAAGCAACTTTTTGAATGAATAACGCTTGAGGTGTCTCCTTGAATGCTACTACTGTCCCTTTTAAATCATTTTCTAATTTTTCTGCAACTTCCTCAAGCTCTTCCAAATCTTCTGGGTCCTCTAATAGGTATCTATTTCCTTCATATATTATAGGTTTCCTTTTTAATAAACAAGAAAAACTTCTCGTAAATAATTCTGCTACTACCCATCTTTGTTTTTCGTCTTCTGATGCTTGAGTATAATCTACTTGCCAAGGATCATTTCCAAATATTAAATCTTTTAAAACCTCGTAAGGGTCTAATGCGTTCTCTATTTTTATCTCTTTTACTTCCCCTTCTTCTCCAAATAAAAAAATCCTGATCATTTTAAGTTCACCTCCTTTCTTTTGTTTTCCTATTTTAATTATACCATTAATCTTAAATTAGGTCAATAATTATAATTATCGGTTTTTAACTATTTAAAAGAGGACTTAACAAAACTTTTAATTTCAAATTGTGACGTTTAAATTTGCCATGGCAAAATAATGCGTTACAATTTATCTTGGGTTTGAATAAAAAACAGGCTCTACGCCTGTTAATGAAAGAAATTTGCTGCTCCGATAATTAATCCATTTTCATCGTCTTTTAAAATAGTTATAAATTTTTTTGATTTAACAATATCATCTTCAATCTCTTGAGCAACTTCGAAAATTTCCTCCTCTGTTTCTGCTTCATAAACTTTGTCTAGAAAATAAACTTTTCTTCCATCTTTTAAAGCTTTTATAATCCTTCCTGCTATATCTGCTTTCATAAACTCCAAAATCTCTTCCTCTGTTGCCTCAGAATAATCTATTTCCCATTCGTCTTCATGATAGACAAAAGACATAATAAGTTGCAAAGGATCGATATTTTTCGGTACTTCCCTAGTCTCTCCAGCAAATGGTCCTGTAAGCAAAGTAATTTTAATCATTTTATCTCCACCTCCTTTAAATTTTAAAAGGACTTATTTATTATTTTATCATAATTAGAGCAAAAATAAATCTGCTATCAAAAAGATAGCAGATAAGAGTTTTTTTAGCAAAAATCATTATTAGAAAATATATTTTTCTATGAATTTTGAAATTTCTTTATGAGATATTCTTCCATTTGATGCAATAGCTCCTCTTCTGAGTTCAGGATGTTCTTGGAAAAAATTTATTGGCTCTCCATAAAGATCTGTAATTTTTCCTCCTGCTTCCTCAAGTATACTTGCGCACGAACAAATATCCCATATAGATACCCCGGTAGGACTCGTTTGTTTTATTAAAATATATAAATCTCCTTCTCCTTCAGCAATCTTACAAATTTTCAATCCCGCTCCATCTACCCGCAAAGGTTCGGGAAGATTCTCATTTTTAATCAAATTTTCTAAGTTTTCTGGAATTTTTTTACTGGATACTATTATTAATTCTTGAAAATTTGCTCTCGAACTAGTTGATAGCTTCTTAAGAGTTTCTCCTTCCTTTTGCAGGAAAGTACCCTTTCCTTTTGTGGCAAAATATAGAAGTTTTTCAACAGGATAATAATTCACTCCTAATACCGGTTTCCCTTTATGAACTAAACCTATCTGAACTCCGAATTTTCCGCTTTTTTTAACGAAATATTTTGTTCCATCTAAAGGATCAATTATCCAAGAAAACTCTCTTCCTCTCCAATTCTCTAAAGCGTCTTTCAAGCTCGGTAATTCTTCTAATACATTCTCTTCTAATACCTCTTCACTTAAAATCCCATATTCCGGAAATTCTGTGTGAAGAATTCTACAAAGTTCGATGTTAGATAATCTGTCAGCAAGAGCAACTGGTGCTTCTTCTTTCTCATCTTTAAACCTAACCTGAAAATCTTCAGAATTGTAAACCTCTAAAATCTTCTTACCTGCAGCAAAAGCAGCTCTTTTAGCTACTTCCAACTCTTTTTTTAAATTCATAAAATCACCCCCTATTCAATTTTAAAAGTGCTAGGATCACCTCCTTTCATTTTTTATTTTTATTTTATTGAATTATTTTATAACAAAACTTTCTAAAAATCAATAAAAAATTTCCTACAAGAAAAACGGAGATAAAAAGCTCCGTTTTAAATTACATAGTTTTCTATAAAAATTGAAATTTCTTTATGAGATATTCTTCCATTTGATGCAATAGCTCCTCTTCTGAGTTCAGGATGTTCTTGGAAAAAATTTATTGGCTCTCCATAAAGATCTGTAATTTTTCCTCCTGCTTCCTCAAGAATAATTGAACAAGAACAAATATCCCATATACAAACTCCTGAAGTCGTTTTTTGTTCTAGGCAAGTATAAAGATCTGCAATTCCTTCGGCTATTTTACAAATCTTTATCCCTGTGCCATTTATCCTAAAAGGTCGAGGGAGTTTCTTTTCTTTGATCAATTCCTTTAGATAAAAAGGAATCTTTTTATCTGTAACTATTTTAAATTTACTCAAATCAGCTATTTTGCTGGTACAAATCCTTTTCACCCCTCTTTTCCCTTTTTGTAAATAACTTCCCTTACCTTTGATAGCAAAATATACAATTTTCTTCAAAGGATAATAATTTATTCCTAAAACCGCTTTTCCTTTATGAACTAATCCGATATGAATTCCAAAAGTATCTTTCCTTTCTATAAAATATTTAGTTCCATCTAAGGGATCAATAATCCAGGAAAACTTAAAATTTCCCATCTTTCCTAATACATTAGAAAGAGTGGGAATTTCTTCTAAAACCTTTTCTTCTACCTTCTCTTCACTTATAATTCCATAATCAGGAAACTCTTTATGAAGAATCTTGCAAATTTCAACATTCGATAACCTATCTGCTAACCCAACTGGAGATCCTTTTTCTTTAAATTCTACCTGAAAATTTCCTGACTTATAAACTTCTAGAATTTTCTCTCCTGCTATAAAAGCAGCTCTCTTTGCAATCTCTAATTCTCTCTTTAAATCCATCAAAAACTCACCTCCTAATTTTTAAGTTGCTCTAATTAAATTTTATAAAACTCGATAAAGAATTCAAGTTTCCTATTGTACTTTTCAAAAGTTGTGTTAAAATTAAATTACCATTTTTAATAAACAATTAGATGGGGAGGACCTTTATGAGAAAATATAACCCAACGAAGATTGAGTCAAAATGGCAAAAAATTTGGGAAGAAACAGGACTTCATAAAGCTGAGGATTTTTCTAAAAAACCAAAATATTATTGTCTTGATATGTTTCCTTATCCCTCTGGAGAAGGACTTCATGTTGGTCATCTAAGAGGTTATGTCCTTTCCGATGTCTGGGCTAGGTATAAAAAATTAAAAGGATTTAATGTCCTTCATCCTATGGGATGGGATGCATTTGGTCTCCCAGCAGAAAATGCAGCTATTAAAAGACAGGTTCATCCAGAAACATTTGTAAAAAAGAACATAGAAAAAATGAAATCTCAGCTTAAAAAAATAGGAGCACTTTATGACTGGTCAAGAGAGATAAACACAACAGACCCCCATTATTATAAATGGACTCAATGGATTTTCTTACAAATGTTTAAAAAAGGTCTTGCTTATAAAACTTTGGCTCCAATAAACTGGTGTCCTTCCTGTAAAACAGGTCTAGCTAATGAAGAAGTGGTCGGAGGGAAATGTGAAAGATGTGGAACCGAAGTCGAAAAAAAGGAAATACCCCAATGGGCCTTGAAAATCACCGCTTATGCAGAAAGGCTGCTTAAAGATTTAGATAAACTAGATTGGCCAGAAAAAGTAAAAATAATGCAGAAAAACTGGATTGGGAAATCCGAAGGAGTGCTTCTTAATTTCAAAGGAATTAAAAAAGAAATTATCGACAAATTACCAAAAGAAAAAATAAAAGAAACTGAATTCGATATACCTGTCTTTACTACCCGGATTGATACTATTTTTGGCGTCACCTTCCTAGTTTTAGCACCAGAGCATCCTTTGGTAAAAGAGCTTACTACCCCGGAAAGAAAAAAAGAAGTAGAATCCTATATTGAGAAAACAAAAAAACTTTCAGAAATTGAAAGGCAAAATATAGAAAGAGAAAAAACAGGTGTCTGGATCGGGGCAACAGCTATCAATCCTTTAAATAATGAAGAAATACCTATTTGGATCTCAGATTATGTGATTCTAGGCTATGGAACCGGCGCAGTAATGGGAGTTCCTGCTCATGATCAAAGAGATTTTGATTTTGCTAAAAAATATGGACTAGAAATCCGTCAGGTAATTGCTCCAACAACTCAAGTTAAAGGAATCACTACTTTAACCAAAGCTTACGAAGGAGAAGGTTATCTAATAAATTCTGCTGAATTTTCTGGCTTAACATCTCAAGATGCACGAGAAAAACTTGCAGATTTTCTTGAAAGTAAAAAAATAGGAAAGAGAACAGTTCAATACAGATTGAGAGATTGGATTTTCTCAAGACAAAGATATTGGGGGGAACCAATTCCTTTAGTATATTGTCCTTCTTGTGCTGAAAAAATTAAAAATAAAAAATATAAAAAAGGCGAATTTAGTAAAGGTGAGCTTCTTAATCCTGGATGGATTGCACTCCCAGAAGAAAAACTTCCTCTTCAATTACCAAAAGTAAAAAAATATCAGCCAACAGGTACAGGAGAATCTCCCTTAGCAAATATAACTGATTTCGTAGAAACTCGTTGTCCAAAATGCAGAAAAAAAGCAAGAAGAGAAACAGACACTATGCCTCAATGGGCAGGATCTTGTTGGTATTTCCTTGCTTATGCTCTAACCAATAAAAATCTAAAATCAAAAGAAAAAGATTTTGGAAACAAAAACTTCAAGAAATTGTTCAAATATTGGCTCCCTGTTGATAAATATGTAGGAGGAATAGAACATGCAATTTTGCATTTGCTTTATGCTCGTTTTTGGACAAAATTTCTATATGATATCAAAGTAATAGATTTTGATGAACCGTTTCTAAGTTTATTTAATCAGGGAATGGTTTATCGATTTGGCTCGAAAATGTCAAAATCAAGAGGAAATGTTGTTTCTCCCGATGAATTAATTAAAAAATATGGAATGGATACATTACGGGGGTATGAATTATTTATGGGCCCACCAGAGCAAGATGCGGAATGGAATGATTCTGGAGTACCTGGTGTTTTTAGATTCTTAAATAAAGTATGGGATCTCTCTCATCAAATAATCTCTGAAATTAAAAAGAAAAAAATCACTCTTCCCGAAGAACTTCTTTATAAGTCGCTGGAAATTAAAGAAACTGCTCTTTTAAAGCTTATTCATAAAACAATTAAAAAAGTTACTGAAGACCTTGAAAGGTTTCACTTTAACACTGTTATTTCTACTTTAATGAGCGCAGTCAATGAATTGGAAAGAGAAATTAAAAACTTCCCTCCAAAGGAAGCACCAGAAATTTGGGGAGAGGTTCTTAAAAATTTACTTTTAATCCTTTCTCCAATTTTCCCTCATCTAGCAGAAGAACTCTGGTCTCAATTAGGTTTTAAAGAAAGTATTTTTACCTTTTCCTGGCCAAGTTGGGATGAGAAATTAATCAAAGAAGAATCTATAACCTTGCTTATTCAAATAGATGGAAAATTGAGAGATAAAATAGAAGTTTCTCCTGATATTTCCGAAGATGAAGCAAAAGCAATCTCTCAAGATTCAGAAAAAATAAAAAAGCATTTAGAAGGAAAGGAAATTAAAAAGATAATTTATGTTAAAAATAGATTAATAAATATTGTTACAAAGTAAATATTGCAAAATTTCAGGTTTTAAAGTAAAATTATAGAAGAAAAATGGGAATAGTTTTAGATCTTACAAATTTATTAACCAAACCAATCGGATCAGTTGAAAAATTTGATATCCGAGAATCTGTCCAATTTCCAAAAGAAGAAATTGATCTCGTTGCTCCAATTGAGGGACAAATTACTTTGACTAGATTAGATAATGGAATTTTTGCAAATTTTGATCTAAAAACAAAAGCAAAATTTACCTGCGCACGTTGCCTTAAGGAATTTGAAAAAGAATTGGATCTAAAATTTGAACAAGAATTTTATCCAGAAACAGAAAATCAAAAGGAAGAAAAAGAAGAAGGAAATGTCTTCTTTTTTAGTCCCGTGAAAAAACAATTAGATGTTACCGAACTCATTCGCCAAGAATTAATTTTAAAAATACCTATAAAACCTTTATGTAGTCCTGAGTGTCAAGGAATTGAAAAATAATGGGCGTACCAAAGAAAAAGCTTTCAAAATCAAGAACTAAAAGAAGAAGAAGTGAGTGGCTAAAAATAAAACTTCCTGCTATTTCTATTTGTCCAAAATGCAAATCCGTTAAAATGCCTCATGTAGTTTGTCCAAATTGTGGATTTTATAAAGGAAGAGAAATTCTACCTTTAAAGAGTAAAGTTAAAAAAGAACTTAAAAAATCAGAAAAGTAAAAAATGTTCTCAATAAGGCATCAATCTAGAATGGCAGCTGTTCAGATCCTTTACGAATGGGACCTTAAAGAAAAAAAGGAGTCTCTTGAAGATATTTTTAATCATTTTTTTGAAATCAATCAAATCAAGATCGATCCTAATTTTGTAAAAGATTTAATTCATGGGGTTGAAAAAAATATTGAAGAAATTGATAAATTAATAGAAAAAACCGCACCTGAATGGCCAATAGAGCAAATTGCCGTAATTGATAAAACTATTCTAAGATTAGGAATTTATGAACTTCTTTTCGCAAAAGAAGTTCCTCCAAAAGCAGTTATCAATGAAGCAGTAGAATTGGGAAAAGAATTTGGATCAGAAAATTCTGGAAAATTTGTCAACGGTGTTTTAGGAACACTCTATAGAGAAAAAGTTGAACCTAATTTAAACAAGGAGAATTAATTGAAAAATTTTTCAAAATTAGAAAAAAGATTAGGTCTTGAATTTAAAAACAAAGACCTTTTTAAAACTGTCTTTGTTCATAGATCTTATTTAAATGAACACCCCGATTTTCCTTTACCTTCAAATGAAAGATTAGAATTTTTAGGAGACGCTGTTTTAGAATTGATCGTTACAGAACATCTTTATAAAAACTACACTGAACCAGAAGGAATTTTAACTGCTTGGAGATCTGCTCTTGTGAGAGGGAAAATGCTTTCTAGATTGGCTAAAAAATTAGATCTACCTAATTATCTTTTCCTCTCTAAAGGAGAAGCAAAAAGTGGCGGAAGAAATAAAGAAATAATTCTAGCAAATACCTTTGAAGCTTTAATTGGAGCAATTTATTTAGATCAAGGATATAAAACCGCTCAAGAATTTGTAAATTATCATCTAATCTCTCATCTGCCGGAAATAATTGAAAAAAGGCTCTATTTAGATCCGAAGACAAGATTTCAAGAGATAGTTCAAGAAAAAATTGGGATCACTCCTTCTTATAAATTAATAAAAGAAGAAGGACCTGATCATGCAAAAACCTTTACTATGGGAGTTTATATCCAAGATAAATTAATTGCTAAAGGAACAGGTCCTTCAAAGCAAGCAGCAGAAACTCAGGCGGCAGCAAAAGCAATAGAGATCTGGGAAGAATGAGAAAAACGAAAAACAAATTAAAACGAAAAACTAAAAAC
>CAZICA010000021.1:0-12577 GCA_964537705.1 uncultured Candidatus Saccharibacteria bacterium | reverse complement strand
AAATTTTTGTCAATGTCAATACCCTCTTTAAAGCGAAAAACTAAAAACGAAAAACTAAAAGCGAAAAACGAAAAACCAACTAAAAACTAAAAACTAAAAGCGAAAAGCGAAAAACGAAAAGCTAAAAGCGAAAAAATTTTAAAGCTATTTCCCGGCTAAAGCCGGCAATCCAGAGAGAGGGGTTGGCTGAGGCCCGGGCTTCCAGACAGGATTTTGGTTAAAGCTAGGAACAGGTAGAGATGTATCTTACAGATTAAAAAAACATTCATAAACATTCGCGAACGTTTGCGAATGTTAACAAATTTGGTCAGAGTGTTTCCGGCTAAAGCCAGGCATGTCAAAATAAGCGAAAAGCTAAAAACGAAAAACTAATTAAAGCGAAAAACTAAAAACGAAAAACTAAAAACGATAATTTAAAACTAAAAACTAAAAACTAAAAACGAAAAACGATTTAAAATTTTTAAACAATTTTTACGCTTTTCGCTTTACGTTTTACGTTTATTTTTGCGCTTTACGTTTTACACTTTACGCTTTATTAATCAACTAAAGCTTGATATTCAGAAAAGAGAAATTTTTAAATTTATTCCAAAAGTTTTATATTATCAATCTTAGATGCTAGTTTTGCATATTCATTATTAACTCTATCCATGGCATTTTTTGCATTACTAATATGACCTGAAAGTACAGAAAGAGTCTGACCAAAATTTTTAGAATCCTGCTCTATTGCCTTTAATGTTTTTAAAATCTTTTTTGATGCCTCTGCTACTTTTGCTCCCTCAAGCCCGATCATCACCACTTTTAAAAAATAATAAAAACTATTAGGAGAAACTAGATAAACTTTTTTCTCATAACCAAAATCAATGATTTCTGGATTGTTAACTGCTAGCTCATAATAGATTGCTTCCGAAGGAACATACATGATAGCAAACTCAACTGTTCCTTCCTGAGGTAAGATGTATTTTGAGGCTATATTTGAAATATGCCGCTTTACATCAGTTAGAAAGGCTTTTTTAAAAGATTTTTTTCCCTCCTCAGTCACAGCAGCTGCTGCTTTTTTAAAGTTTTCTAAAGGAAATTTTGCATCAATAGGAATAATCCCTTGATTTGTTTTAACAATTGCATCAACTATTTGCCCTTCGGAAAATTGATATTGGAGCTCGAAATGCTTTTTAGGAAGCATTTGTTCTAATAGATCTCGAAGGACTTGCTCTGATATGTTTCCTCTTAATTTAGGAGATCTTAGAAAATCTTGAAAATCTTTTATTTGTCTTCCAATTTCTTGAACTTTTCCAAGCTCTCGCATTACCCCTGAAATTACCTCTGCAGCTTTATCTAATCTTCTTGAAATCTCTTGTTGAAGACCTTGCATTGATTGATTAATTAAAGTCAAACTATCGCTTTCTTTTTGCTTTGAAAGTTCGGAAATTTTCTTAAGTAAAATAAAGGAAATAATAAATATTCCAACTAAAATGGATCCAAAAATTATCAAAAGAATTTGAATATTCATTATAGCCTCCTTAATTTTCGTTTAATTCACAAATGCTTTGATAGGCACAATATTCACATGCTTGATAGGCTGGTTTTGGTCTGAAATCCTTTTTTTCAAGTCCTTCTATTACATAGAAAATTTGTTCTTTCAATTTTTGGAAATCTTTTTCTGAAAAAATCCAAGTACCTTTTAAATCGGATTCTAGAAAATAAAGAGTAGTTTTTGGAATCTGTTGATACAAACTTTTCCAGGCAAAGGCATAAATTTTCATCTGGATACTATTTTTTACTCTTTCAATAGCTTTTTCTTTATCTCTTACCTGCCCTGTTTTATAATCAATTATTTCCACCTCCTTTTCTTTTATATCTACTCTATCCCACCTCCCTTTTACAGGAATTATTCTTCCTTTATAAGTAAGTTTAAATTTAAAATCTTTTTCTACTAAAGTAGGTTTTTCATTTCTAGTTTTATTATAAAATCTTTTTAAAATTCTTCTCGCATTTTTCTTTGCCTGATCTTCCTGATCTAAAGAGAGATATCCTTCGGAAATCCAATGTTTTTCTAAAAGTTGATAAAGTTCTTTTAAAGTTAAATCTTTATCTTCTTTTTTTCTCTTAAGATATTCTGCAACAACTTTGTGAAGGCATGATCCAAAAGAAACAGCATGATGAGCTAAAACAGGAATTTTTAAAACATGAAGATATTTGTATTTTAATGGGCAAGTTAGATAATCATCAATTTGGCGAAAACTTAAATGAGCTGGAACAGAAGGAATTTTCTTTTCAAATAAAGTGATTTGTTCAGAGAAAAGTTCTGACCTGCTAAGCTTTTCTAGCCGATCAAGTTTTTCTTCTGTTTCTTTTTTATCTAATGAGTTTATATAATCTGGGGAAAGATTTTTTGCTTCAAGAATAAATTGAGAAATTTTAAAAGGTCTTTTAAGTCCATAGTCTTTTGCTGAGGTTAGATAAACTGCTGTTTTAGCTCTTGTTAAGCCTACATAGAATAATCTTCTTTCTTCTTGAAGTCTCCAATCACCTTGAGGGATTTTTTCTTTGATTAAATATTCAGGAACAGGAAGTAATTCTCCTTTTTTTCTCTGAGGAAATCTTCCTTCAACCAAATTTACTAGAAAAACAATTTCAAATTCCAATCCTTTTGCTGCATGAAGAGTTAATATGTTCACTGCTTCTTGTTCGAGATCAATTAGATCTGGTTCATCATCTTTTAAAAGTTCAAGATAATTTATAAAATTCTGGGCGAGGCTGTCTTCTAACTTTTCTGAAAGATTCCTTGCTTTTTCAAAAAACTTGCTGATATTTTTAATTTTTCTTTCTGAGCTTGAAGTTGGATTTCTAACTAAATTTTTAAGATAACCAGACTGATCTAGAAATTGATAAATTAGCTGAGGTACTGGAAGTTTATTTTTAAGTTTTATAAATTTCTCGATATCTTCTGTTAATTTTTTAATCTTTGATATGGTTTGCTTTTCTTTTAATGTTTTAATCAATTCTTTAACTTCCAAAGAGTTCTCGGTTAATTTTTTAAACACCAAAAACAAAGGTTTGTTTTTATTTTTTGCCCAATTGGTAATTAAAGTAAGATCAAGAGGATCTAGATTATAAATCTCTGAGGAGGCAAGAAAATAAAGAGAAATACTATCTAAAACATCGGTTATCGTTTTTAAAAAATTAATAAGCAATTTAATTTCTGGAAAGTTAAAAAAACTTTCTTGTCCTACAAATCGAAAAGGAATATTAAGATAAGCTAAGGCATTCATAAATGGTTTTGCATGAGCATGAGCTCGACATAAAATAGCAATATCATTTAAAGAAACACCCTTTTGATATTCCTCTTTAATAATCTGGGCTACTTTATCTGCTTCAGCAAGGCCTTTGTCAAAATGAAGGTGAATCACTTTTCCTCCCTTACCTCTTCCCTTAAGTCTTTTTGAGATATTTTCTTGAATTTCCAATCTAAAAGGATTGTTATGTTGGATCAACCTATAGGCTGCATCTAAAATCTCATCTTTTGATCTAAAATTTTCTCTTAAAGAAATAATCTTTGCATTTGGATAAGTCTTTTTAAAATCTAAAATATTGGAAATAGATGCACCTCTCCATTTAAAAATCGATTGATCATCATCGCCAACTACAGTTATATTCTGATGAGCTTTTGCTAATAATTTTGCCAATTCATTCTGGGCCCAATTCGTGTCCTGAAACTCGTCAATTAAAATGAATTTAAATTGCTTTTGATATTTTGACAAAATATCAGATCTTTTCCGAAACAATCTTAAAGGAAGAATAACCAAATCTCCAAAATCTAAATATCCTTCTTCTAATTTTAGCTTTTCATATTTTTTATAAAACTTTCCAATTTCTTTTAAAACCTGGAGTCTTTTCTTATCTTTTTCTTTTTTTTCTATTTTCCTTTCAAATTCAGCTGGATCTATATCCTCGTCTTTAATTCTTGAGATAAATTCAACTAAAGAAGAAATAAATTTTGTTGGATTAGTCTGAGGTTTTAAAAGATCTAGGTCAAATTCAAAAAGATGCTCTTTAATAAAAATAATTTGCTCAGTCGGGGTTAGGATTTTAAAATCAGGATCAATTCCTAGATGAAAAGCCTCTTCTTGAAGGATCTTTGCTCCAAAAGAATGGAAAGTTAAAATCCATAGGTCTAAATATCCATAAGGAAGTAAAATATCTACTCTTTCTTCCATTTCAGAAGCTGCTTTGTCAGTGAAAGTTAAAGCAAGAATCTCTTCTGGTTTAGCTAATTTTTCTTTTATAAGCCAAGCAATTCTTCTTGTTATTACCTGGGTTTTTCCAGTTCCTGCTCCTGCAATTATAAGTAAGGGGCCTTTTTTATGAGTAACGGCCTCCTTTTGTTCTTTGTTTAAATTTTCTAATAAATCTTGCATTATTTTTTCTGAATCTCTTTCACTTCTACAATCAAACCATTTCCTTCAATTGTCTTTCGAGCTATTCCTTTTATCTCTACCTTTTTATTAATAAATTTATCTAAATCAATCTCTTTTGACTTTAATAAAACAAATTCTTTCTCATTAATCTCCAGCTTATGGGTTCCCTCCATATAAATTGATGCCTCAAGTGGTTTAATTACACCCTCAAATTCCTTTAGTTCAGAAAATTGGAAAAAAGACAAAGGGATTGCCCAAATAATCATCCCCAAGCTTAAAGCAATTACAAGAATCAAAAATATTCTTTTTGCTAATTTCTCACTTATCATAATTTAGAGTAAAGGAGCGATTATTAAAGCTATTATACTCATTAATTTGATCAAAATATTCAATGACGGACCAGAGGTATCTTTAAATGGATCTCCAACAGTATCTCCTACAACAGCTGCCTTATGAGTCTCTGATCCTTTTCCTCCTAAATTTCCTTCCTCAATATATTTTTTAGCATTATCCCAAGCTCCTCCTGAATTTGCCATCATAACCGCTAATAAAAATCCAGTTATAATTGCTCCAGTTAGAAGACCTCCAAGAGCTTCTTTTCCTAAAAGAAAGCCAATAAGTGGAGGACTTATTACTGCTAGAAGCGAAGGAAATATCATCTGGGTAAGCGCTCCCCCTGTAACAATTTCTACACATTTGCCATACTGCGGTTTAGCTGTCCCTTCCATAATTCCAGAAATTTCTTTAAACTGTCTTCTGACTTCCTTTACTACCCAAAAAGCAGCTTTTCCTACTGCTTTAAGAGTCATGGCACAGAATGCAAAAGGAAGCAAACCACCAATAAATAATCCAACCAAAACTGTTGGATTATTTAAATTAATAACTTTTAAACCAACTATTTGAGCATAAGAAACTGAAAGGACAAGAGCAGTTAAAGCAGCAGAACCAATTGCAAATCCTTTCCCTATAGCAGCAGTAGTATTTCCAACGGCATCTAATTCTTCTGCTCTTTTTCTTGTCTCATCTCCCATATCTGCCATCTGAGCTATCCCAGCAGCATTATCAGCAACTGGTCCAAAAGTATCTGTAGCTAAAGTAATTCCTAAGGTAGAAAGCATTCCAACAGAAGCTAAAGCTATTCCATAAAGAGATGCAAATTTATAGGCTATTAAAATTAGAGCGCCGATAACTAGAACAGGAATAATAGTACTTCTCATTCCTAAGGCAATTCCGGAAATAATATTTGTTGCTGCTCCGGTTTGAGAAGCATTAGCAATTTCTTTGGTTGGTGCTTTTCCTACAGAAGTGAAGTATTCGGTTGAAAGACCTATAATAATCCCTGCAATTAATCCTAAAATTACAGGGATAATTATATTTTCAAAATTTCCAGTAAAGTAATAGCTTACTAAAATTGCTCCCGCGGTCATCAAAATCCCAGCGCTCCAAATTCCTTTATTTAAAATAGAATGAGGTTTCCCTCTTTTAAAAATCTTTATAGCAAAATTTCCTAAAATAGAACTTATAATTCCAACACCAGCAAGAAGTAATGGGAAAATTACAGAATTTTCTCCATAGAAAGTTATTACCGAAGTTCCTAAAACCATTGCTGCAATTATAGAATCTACATAACTCTCAAACAAATCTGCTCCCATTCCTGCAACATCTCCTACATTATCTCCTACATTATCTGCTATGGTTGCAGGATTTCGTGGATCATCTTCTGGAATTCCTGCCTCAACTTTTCCTACTAGATCTGCTCCAACATCAGCTGCTTTGGTATAAATTCCTCCTCCAACTCTAGCAAACAAAGCTATTGAAGAAGCTCCAAAACCAAATCCATAGATAATTTGAGGGTCTCTAAAGATAAGATATAAAATAGAAATTCCTAAAAGACCCAAACTTACAACAGAAAGTCCCATTACTGAACCAGAAGAAAAAGCTAAATCTAATCCTTTAAATAAACTTTTCTTACAAGCAACAGCTGTTTTTGCATTTGCTAAAGTAGCTATTCGCATTCCAATATTTCCAGCCAAAGCAGAAAGAAAAGCACCACCTATAAAAGCTAGAGCAATCTTCCATCCAATTGAACTAAAACCTAAAATTAAAGCAACAATTATTACAAAGCCTATTAAAATTTTATATTCTTTATTCAAAAAAGCGATAGCACCTTCTCTAATAGCAGCAGAAATTTCTTTTGGTTTTCCCTCTTCTAAAGGTGCTCTTTTAATTTTTAAAATTAAATAAATAATAAATAAAAATGCTAGAAAACAAATAATTAAAGGAGAAATTTCTAACCAGTTCATCTTTCACCTCCTCTTAGCTTTTTAAGAATTAACTCTCCAACTTTATAAATATTTCCTGCTCCCATTGTTAGTAAAAGATCGTTTTCTTTAAGAGTTTTTAAAAGATAGTTAACTATCTCATTATATTCTCCAATATATTTTGTGTTTTTACAAGATCCTTTTTTGATTGCCTGAGCAAGATCTTTTCCAGAAATAGCTTTTATATCTTCTTCTTTATCTCTTACAGCATAAATTTCAGGAATTATTACTTCATCCGCTTCAGAAAAAGATTTAGCAAAATCCTCTAATAAGAACCTGGTTCTTGAATATTGATGGGCTTCAAATACGCAGATAAGTCTTCTTTTAGGATAAAATTGTCTTATTCCAAATAAAGTTGCCTGGATTTCGGTTGGATGATGACCGTAATCATCAATTACCAAAATTCCTTTTTCTTCTCCCTTTTTTTCAAACCTTCTTTTTACTCCCTCAAATTCATAAATTACATCCCTGGCAACCTCAGGATCGACTCCTAAATTATAAGCAAGAACAAAAGCACCTGTTGCATCCAAAACATTATGAATCCCAGGTAATTTGATGGTAAAATGAAATAATTGATGTTGAGGACCTTCTAAAGCAAATTTTGTTTTTCCATTTCCCATTTCAATCTCTTTCACTTGCCAATATTCATCTGGATTAGAAATTCCTTCAATTGAACTTATTCCGTATCCTATTTTTTTGGTTTTAATTTGGTCCAAAATCTTTCTTGTATTAGGATTATCAAGCCCTATTACTAAAAAACCTTCCTTTGGTAATTTTGCTCCAAATTCAGCAAAAGCATCGACTATTTCTTCTAAATTTTTATAATAATCTAAATGATCTGCTTCGATATTAGTAATTAATCCTATTTTTGGATTAAAATCTAAAAAGGATCTATCATATTCGCAAGCCTCGGAAATAAAATATAAACCTTGACCAAATTTAAAATTCCCTCCAATGTTTTTTACCTCCCCACCAACTAATATTGTTGGATCATAATTTGCTCTTTCTAAAATTAAAGAAATTAAGGTGGTGGTAGTAGTCTTCCCATGGGTACCTGCTATAGCTATCCCTAATTTCTTCTTCATTAATTCACCTAAAATTTGAGAACGTTTTAATACAGGAATTTTTAACTCTCTTGCTCTTTTAAGTTCTGGATTTTCTTCTGGTATCGCTGAAGAAATAACAACCTTATCGATATCTTTTTTTAAATTCTCTTCTTTGTGTCCTATAAAAATTTTTGCTCCCTTTTCCTTGAGCCTTTTAATAATATCAGAATCCTTCATATCAGAACCATAAACTTCATGACCTTCTGAAAGTAATAAAAATGCTATAGCTGACATCCCGATTCCACCGATTCCAATCAAGTGATATTTAATTTTAGTTAAAGCTTTCATAATTTTTTGATCAGAGAAAAAGCCTTCCCCCAATTAGAAAAATCTTCAAAAAGAAGATCAGGTCCAGCTTCTTTTAACTCTTTCAAAGATGTTGCACCTGTTGCAACAGCAACTGTTTTTATTCCAACCTCCTTTCCTGCCTTAATATCTCTTTTTGAATCTCCTATTAGAATTATTTGATTTTTTGGTATTTGACGCTTTACTTTTTCTTGAGCCCTTTCAATTGCTAATTTAATTAATCCCACTCTATCTAAAGCTTCATCTCCACAGGCAAAAATAGAAAAATATTCTCTGATATTCCCTTCTTCTAAAATTTCAATAGCAGCATTAAGAGAATTTCCTGTAACAATTCCTAATAAATTCCCATCCCAATAGAGCCTATCTACAAGATATTCTATACCTGGAAGTAAAACTTCCTCTTCCCTTCTTTCTAATTCCCAGATTAAATTAGCTTCCACTTGATTCGCTGCTTCTTCTAATTTCTCGAAAATCTCTTTTTTCTTGACTTTGTGAATCTCGCAAAGATCTCTTATATTTTCTTTCACAGATTTCGCTGCTCCAAAATAAGGCAATTCTTCAAGGGATCCTTTAAATCCGAAAACTTTCTTTATTGCCTTTTCAAAAGCTCTGTTTTGAAATCTCAAAACATCTACCAAAGTATTATCAATGTCGAATAAAATTAATTTCATTTTTTAGCTAAATTTACTAATTCTTTTGCTATTCTTTTTGCTGCATGAGGCTCATAAAATTTTTTTATATTCTTAGAAAGGGTCTTACAAAGGTTTTTGTCTTTTAAAAGTTTCTTAATTTCTTTTAAAAGAGTTTGAGAAGTTAAAAGTTCTTGTCTTAAAAGTATTATTGCTCCTTCTTTCCTGAAAATCTTTGCATTTTTTATCTGATGAGATGTTACTGAAGGAGGTAATGGAATAATTATAGCAGGTTTTCCAAAGGCAGCTAACTCAAACAAAGTATTTGCTCCTGCACGGCTAATAACCAAATCAGCAGCTGCATAGGCCCAGTTCATTTCTTTTAAAAATTTATGGATTTTGTATCTTGGTTTAAATTGGGCTGGCAGATTTTGTTTTAATTTTAAAAGATCGTCATAATCTTTTTCTCCACAAATATGTAATAATTGACTTTCTTCCAAAAGCTGATTAAGAATTCTTTTTATTAAAAGATTTATAGGATGAGATCCTTGACTTCCTCCGGTAATTAAAATAAGAGGAAGGTTAAAGCTAAAACCAAAAGCTTCTTTTGCCTTTTTTTTATTTATTTTTAATTCCTTAGAAGAAAATCGAATAGGGCTCCCAGTAAAAATTACTTTATTTATAGGAAGTTTAGGGTAGCATTGAAGAGGAAAAGAAACTGCTATTTTTTTAGAGAAAGGAAGTAAAATTTTATTAGCCATACCTAAGGAAGAATCAGATTCATGAAGAAGAACAGGTATTTTAAAAAACCACCCAGCTATAGCAACAGGAATTGTAACAAAACCACCTTTTCCAAAAATTACCTGAGGTTTAAATTTGGCTAAATAATAGAGAGATTGAATTATTCCTATAAAAATTTTAAAAAGATCGATTATATTTGCAATAAAGGCAGAGAAATCAGAAAGCCAATATCTTCTAAATTTACCTGCAAAAATTTTTTTAAACTTAACAGAAGCAGGAATAAATTTTTTATCCTGATAGGTTCCTAGATATAAAATTTCTATTTTTTTAGAAAAAATCTTTTCTAATTCTTTTGCGACTGCGAGTGCTGGTAAAACGTGACCACCAGTTCCACCACCAGTGATAACTATCCTCATAATAATCCTCATAAATATATTTTGAAATATTTAGGAGAATTCCACAAGCAGTTAGAGTAATTATTAAAGAGGACCCCCCATAACTTATAAATGGAAGAGGAATTCCTGTAAGAGGTAAAAGAGCAAGCATTGCTGCAATATTTATGAAAGCTTGAAAGGTAAGCCAACTGGTTATCCCTGCTGCTACTAATTTCCCAAAAAAATCAGGAGCTAATCGAGCAATTCTAAATCCTCTAAAGGCTAAAATCCCAAATAAAAGAATTATTATTGAGGTTCGTAGAAAACCCATTTCTTCAGCAATTATAGCAAAAATAGAATCGCCGGCAACCTCTGGAAGATATAATTGCTTTTGAATAGATTGCCCAAAACCTAATCCGAAAAGTCCTCCTGATCCAATAGCTATTAGTGCTTGATTAATATGATAACCTATTCCTTGAACATCGCTTGATGGATTTAAAAAAGCAATAATCCTTGCCAATCTATAAGGTGCTATTTTAATTAAAAGAGCAACTCCTATTAAGCCTCCTATTAATATAGTAATTAGATGAAGATATCTGGCTCCTGCTACAAAATAAATCACAAATGCAATTGAATAAATTACAAGTAAAGTACCTAAATCTGGTTGTTTTATAATTAACAAACCAATCAAAAGAAGTAAACCCAAAAATTTTAAAAGAATCTCAGAAGAAGTAATTTTTCCTCTATTTTCTTCAAACCAAAAGCCTAAATATAAAATTAAAGAAAATTTTAAAAGTTCTGATGGTTGAAAAAATATAGGTCCAAAATGAATCCATCTAGTTGCTCCTCCAAATCCAAACCGAAATGGAGGAATAAATACTAAAAAGAGAAGAAATAAAGAGAAAATAAGCAACGGAAGAGCAATTTTTTTAAAAAGTCTGTAATTTAAATTAATGGTTCCTATCCAGATTAAAATTCCTATTCCCAAGGAAACTAGTTGTCTTTTTAAATAATAATCACTTCTCCCAAAAGCTTCCAAAGAAATAACAGAAGAAGCAGAATAAATCATTATCAAACCAATTAAAATTAATGTAAAAATAGTTAAAGCAAGAACTACATCTAATTTTGTTCTTTTTCTCATTTTTTAGAAACTAACTCTTTAAATTTTCTTCCTCTTTCTTCATAATTTAAAAACATGTCAAAAGAGGCACAACCTGGAGAAAATAGCACTATATCACCTTTTTTGCTATAGGTTTTCGCAAGTTTAACAGCCTCTTTTAGATCTGAAGCAAAATGATGAGGAAATCCTTTCAAATCGAGTCCTATTTTTTCTAAAGCAAATTTAAGTGCTCGCTTTATTTTCTTGGCCGCTTTACCAATTAAAATCAAAAGTTTAACTTTCTCTATTATTGTCTCAGCTAATTCAGAAAAATCTAAATTTTTATCTAGGCCTCCTGCTATTAAAATTACAGGTTCATCAAATGCTTTCAAAGCTGCTATGGTAGAAGCAGGAGTAGTTGCTTTAGAATCATTAAAATATCTCACTCCTTTTATCTCTTTTACAAACTCTATCCTATGCTCTAGTCCTTTAAAATTTTTTAAAACTCGTCTAATAAGCTCAGGAGAAACTTTTGGATCAATCAGTTCTAAAATTGCTAAAGCAGAAAGAGTGTTTGAGAGATTATGATCTCCAGGAAGTTTTAAATCAGAGACTTCGGCCAATTTTTTTCTTTTGAAAATAGTGGAAATTATTTCTTTATCCTTTTTAAAAACACCTTTATCTAGATCTGAATATAAACTAGTAAAAATCACTTTTGAAGAAGCTATCTTTGCTAAATTCACACAGGCGGGATCATCAAAATTAAACACAGAAAATTCTTCTGGATTTTGATATTTAAATATATTTGCTTTAGCCTCTAGATAACTAGTAAAATCTGGATGTCGATCTAAATGATCTGGTGTAATATTTAAAATACAAGCAATAAAAGGAGATTTGGTTAAATTTTCCAATTGAAATGAAGATAATTCTAAAACAACCAAATCTTTCTTTTTAATTTTATCTAATTTATCTATAAGTGGTTTTCCGATATTTCCTCCAATCCAAATCTTTTCTTTTTTCCTTGCTTTTAATAATTTTCCTAGAAGAGTCACGGTTGTTGTCTTTCCATTAGTTCCTGTAATTCCGATGATTTTAGCAGGACAAAGATCGAAAAATAATTGAATTTCAGAAGAAATTATCTGACCCCTTTTTTTCGCGTTCTCAAGCTCGGGTAAATTTAAAGGAACCCCGGGAGAAACAAAAATAATATCAAACTGTTCTAAATTTTTCAAATAATCTTCACCTAATATTAAATTTTGAATTCCACACTGCAGTTTTGAATCTCTATCCAATCCATAGACTTTAGCACCTCTGCTCTTTAAAAATCTATACAAAGCAATTCCAGTTCTTCCTAATCCAACCACAGCAACCCGTTTATTTTTATAGCTTAAAGGTTTGGATTTAACTTTATCAAAATCCAAAATTTGATTTATAGATTTTGATTTATCTTTTGGCATGGGAGTGTAAAACGTAAAACGTAAAGCGAAAAGCGTAAAGCGAAAAATAAGTGTAAAACGTAAAGCGTAAAGTGTAAAGCGTAAAATGTAAAGCGTAAAATGTAAAATTAAAAATTAGTTTTAAATTAT
>CAZICA010000020.1:12018-13816 GCA_964537705.1 uncultured Candidatus Saccharibacteria bacterium | reverse complement strand
GAAGCTAATTTATCTTTTACCCATCTTGAAAATTCTGGCCCTGATCCAACAGAAATAATTTTTTCAGGATATTTAGGAAATTCAGAAGAATCCTTAGAAACTCCTTTTTCTAAAGCTCTTTTCTGGGCTTCGGAAAGTTTTTTAAAAAGCAAAAATTCTTTTTCAAAATGACCTATAGTGCTTGTATTATTATGAGCATATTCAATATAAATAAAAGGAAAATTTTCCCAAACAGCAGCAAACCAATCTTTTGGAATATTTCTATTAATATAGATTGCCACACTTGTAACCTGAATCCTTCCTCCTCCTGTTACTTTCTTGGGTATCCATCGGCTCCTCTTTTGTCCTAAAAAAGTTTCCTGAGGTGGATTGGTAAAAATCTGATTCCAATCTTCTCCCTTTTGAATAAATTCTTTAAAAATATCGGTAAAAAAACGATCAACATCTTGATCAAAATTTTTAGCCTCTATTTTCCGATTCTCATAATCTCTAACATAATCAACCATCTGTTTGTCTCTCTCTAAAATATTCTCCCAAAATTCTGGATGAGGAATAAATTCAATTTTTCTTCTTAAGATCATATTTTTCGCTCCCAAAAATAAAACCCTTCGATTTTTCTTTCGAAGGGTTATAAATTTTGTTTCATAATTCTTTTTTTAATAATATAAAATGTTTTTCTAGTGAGCAAATCAAAAAGATCTATTTCTCTAGCTATTTTTAGCTCTTTATATTCCGGAATTAACTCTTCCATAAATGATTCTCTTTTCTCGCAGAATTTTTCAAAACCCATCTCTTTTATTTGATTTACAAATTCTTTCTCAATAATTCCTATCAATTCTTGTAAAGAATCAACTTCAAGATGGATAATCTTTGGAGAAATTAGTTCTTTTCCTCGAGAAAATTTTAAAGGATCAAATTTAAGCTCAATCCACCAATACTTTTCCCCTGTTTCTCTATAAATTACACCTGGAGTTTTTTTAAGAAAATTTTGAGCAATTTCCTTTTCCTCAGAATGAGGTTTTCCATTATAAGAATATCCAAATCCTTTAAAAAGAATTCTTGGATTAGACTTTCTAGCCATGACAATCTCCTTTGTCCGAGTTAAAGCAATCACAGGTCCTAATCCACAAATCTTTGCATGATGACAAAAATCTGTAATCATCCCTCGAGGAGATCTTTCTAAAATAGCCTTTCTATCCCACTCATCCAGTTCCTTTATATCATCCTCATCTAGCCTATCTTTTTCTTTCACCCATTTTTCTATCTCCTCCCATCCTTCCAACTCTTTATTAATCGGTATAGAATCTTCAAATTCTCTCACAAAATGCTTAAAATCTATCCATGCCTTAGCAATCGCTTCCAAATTCCAATCTTGATCTTCAATAAAAAATTCTTTCTTTTCAGGATCATGAAATACATTAAGTTTCTCATAATCTAGATAAGTTTTTTGCAAACGCTCTTTCCCCAATGATTTCCCTCCCTTTATTAGAAAAAGATGAGGCCTGGCTTTCAATTTTATCACCTCCTTTATTATAGGTTAATTTATTCTAAAAAGCAAGTTTTCAAAGAGCAAAAGAATTATATTATAATTTAACATAAAAAAATAATTTTGTCAATAAAAAAGCCGTGAATATTCACGGCTAAAAGAGAGATAATTGGACCTTTTTTTGAGTATTTTTAAGTACCTCGAGTAACTTTAATTTAGTACACATTGGAAGCCCCAATTCTTTTGCAACCCTTCCATTTTTCTTTTCGCATATTTTAAGTTTCATTCCTTCAGAATCAGCAATTTCTGCTA
>CAZICA010000020.1:9675-11918 GCA_964537705.1 uncultured Candidatus Saccharibacteria bacterium | reverse complement strand
TCCATTTTCTTCACCTCCTTTTTTAAATGTACTGATTATATTTTAAAATACCACAAATTATCTCATTTGTCAAGAGATATTTCATAAAGCTTATAATTCTCTTTTTTTCCTCTTATATCGCCGATATATTTGGCATTAAATTTTCTTTCTAAAAAATTTTGCATTCTTTGATTATCCTTTTTTACTTTAGTCTGGATCACACTCCTTCCTAAATTTTTACATTCTTGAATAAATTCATTTAGTAATACTTCTCCAAAAGTTTGACCTGTATTCATTCGTTTACCAATAAAGCGCGAAGCTAATCCAATTTGATCTAATTTAGTAACTTTCTTCCCTTCTCTATCCTTTTTATAATGAAGAAAAGTTAGAAAACCAACAATTTCTTTATCTTTTACCAAAAGCCTTATCTGATCTTTCTCAAGCATATCATAATAAATTTGAGGACGTCGGAATCCTAAACCAGAATGTTCTTTTACTATAGATAGCATTTTATCTATCACTTCTTCTGGAGCGAAAATACCTTTTTCTATCAATTCCTTTGCAGATCCGAATTCTACATCAGTTTTTTCTTTTTCAATCTCATAATAAAACTTTTCTTTTTCTAAATTTTCCATGGAAGTTTTTTAATATTTAAACCTTATCCCTGTTTTTTTCATGTATTTGTTTAAAATGTCATTAAATGCTGCAATTACTTTTATATCCTCGGAAACAACCGTTCTCATCAATTCCACCTCTTTTTTGAGTCTTTTATTTTCCGGATTCTTTTCTAAATTTAAAAATCTATCCGAAAAAAGCAATAGATTGGCTAAAAATCTATATTCACGGATCTGTTTAACTCTTCGCATTGCTAGAATTTTTTGTGCTTCACTAATAAATTTTGCTTTTTTGTATTCTTTTTCAATTTCTTTTTCTTTTTTTAAAACATCTTCAAAGGATTTTTTGGATCGATGGTTAAAATTTCATCCAATTTTGCTAAATTTACCATACTTACTCTTGAGGAAGTTTTAACTGATCCTAATTCTACATTTATTGTCCAACTAATTAATTCTACATTCTGTAGAAATCCTTCTTGAATAATTTCTTGGATAATTTGTTGCTCTGCCATATATTTTTCTATCTCTTTATACTCTTCTGGTTTCTCTGCTTTTGTTATAATCTTTCTTTTTTACTTAGTTCTCCTACTCCTTTTTCTTTAGCTAAAGCAAGATCTCCTCTAAATCCAAGATTTAACATAAAAAGCATCAATCCGATGCCAACTTTGGCCATTGGTTTTTTGGCTAGTTCTTTAAGTCGTTCAGAAATACTTTTATAATCTTCTTTTTCAACTTCGGAAAGTTTTTCAATTCCCTCCCTTTTAAGTTCTTTTTCTAAAATCTCTTTTTCTTTAATTTCGGAAGAAATCTCTTTTGGAAAACTTTCAGGAATTGGTTCTTGCTCCATAACTTCCTCTTTTTTATATTATACCATTTTTGATCTCTTAATAGCTTTTAATCCTTCCATCATTTAGAAAAAAGCAGGAATTTTTCCTGCTTATATTTTATGAGTTCGTAAGATTTTATAGAGTAAGTTTACAAAAAATAATTTCCTTTCTGATTCTTTTAATTCCAGAATTTCTTCAAATTTTGTCTCTTCGTAAATTTTTTTAATAATCCTATTTAAATTTTCGATATCCTCGAATGTATCTATATTTAGAACATCTCGTTTAATTTCTGGAGAAATCAAAGAAAGAACTTTATCAGTTAATTCTTCTATTTTCTCTAATCCACCCACCTAGCTCACCCCCTTTCCTTTAAAATCTCTTGATATCTTTTGTATTCAGATAAACTAAGCATAAAGTCACTTATTTGATCTCTGTCTACACCGTGTTTAAAAAATTGTTCAAGTGGACTTGAATGTAAAAATTCTTTTTGTCTCTCCCATGCAAGTTTTAAAAAATTAATCCCCTCATCATGAATTCGTTTTCTTCTTTGATCGGCTCGGACTATATCCTCTACTCCTTCATAAATCTCTGGCTTTATTTTTACTCTTAATAATTCTCGACAGGCATTCGCGTAATTATCTACAGTAGAATCGAAAAATTTTTTTGCAAGAGATTTTAAACTTTCTCGAAAACTCTCATAAGGAAGTCGATCTATGGATTCGACAATTTTTTTAAATAGATCATTTGCTTTATACGCTTTCTCAAATTTTTCAATCTCCGCTTCTTTGGGTTCAAAAAACTCTCTTTCTACTATCATTTTATA
>CAZICA010000020.1:0-9575 GCA_964537705.1 uncultured Candidatus Saccharibacteria bacterium | reverse complement strand
TTAATTTATCTTATCAAAAAAGAAAAGAAATGTCAATCAAAAATTTGGTATAATAAACTTATGCAACAAGAAATACTTACAATTGATGGAAGTTATGGGGAATCTGGAGGGCAGATTTTAAGAACCGCTCTTGCCCTCTCTTGTTTGCTTAAAAAACCATTTAAGATTATAAACATTCGAAAAAAACGCCCAAATCCTGGTCTTGCTCCTCAACATTTAACCACTGTCTTGGCAGCAAAAAAGATTACAGAGGCAGAAATTCAAGGAGCAGAATTAGGCTCAATGGAACTTTTGTTTATTCCAAAAACTTTAAAATCAGGTGAATTCTTTTTTGATATCAAAACAGCAGGTTCAATCACTTTAATGCTTCAAACCCTTTCCCTTGCTCTTGCCTTCGGAACCTCCCCATCAAAAATAAAAATAATTGGTGGCACCCATGTTCCTTTCTCTCCTCCTTTTGATTATTTAAAAGAAGTTACTCTAAAAATACTTGAAAAAATGGGAGTTCAAACAGATATAAAGATAAAAAAATACGGATTTTATCCAAAAGGTGGCGGAGAAATAGAATTTAAAATATCCCCTGTTACTTCTTTATCTCCAATTAATCTAGTAGAAAGAGGAGAATTAAAGAAAATAAAAATAATTGCCAATGTAGCAAATTTGAATCTTTCAATAGCAGAAAGAGAGAAAAAAGCTGCCCTTGATTTAATTTCTTCAAAACTTTCTAATTCAAAAATTGAAACCGAAATCAAAAATGTTCCTTCAATTGGAGTTGGGACCTATATTTTCATCTTAGCAGAATTCGAAAATTCTATAGCAGGATTTTCTTCTTTGGGAGAAAAAGGGAAGCCCGCAGAAAAAGTAGGAAAAGAAGCTGCTTCAGCTTTTTTAAATTATCTGAACTCTGGAAAAGCTTTGGATAAGCATCTAGCAGATCAGTTAATTCCATGGATAAGTTTAGTAAAAGAAAAATCAATGTTTACCACTGAAGAAATTTCAAATCATACTCTAACAAATTGCTGGGTAACTAAAAAATTTTTAAATGTAGAATTTGAAATAGATTCCGAGAAAAATCTAATTGTTAAAAAATAATTTTAACTTTATTATCTTTGATATAAACTCCACCCTCTTTTACAGGAATTTTTATTTTTCTATCTCCTACTGTTGTTAATACTATAGTTCCTCTTTTTAATAGAACAAAACTTTGAGCATGATCAATTAAAACCTCCATCTCTCCTAAAATAGAAGGTAAAGTTATAGATTTTAAATTTTTATAAATTTTTATTTTCTCCGGATAAATTAGTCTACATTCTAACATCTGTTATTTTCCCTATCATATAAAGTTTATCAGGATCTATTTCATCAAATTTTCCTTCTAAAATTAATTTACAACCTAAAAGGGTATCTTTAAGAGGCACATAAACTCCTTTTCTATGAGAAAAAGCTTCGGTAACAAAAAATGGTTGGGTTAAAAATCTGGCAAGACGTTCTGCTCTTTTAGCTATAATCCTATCTTCCTTTGACAATTCCTCAATTCCTAAAATAGCTATGATATGAGCTAGTTCCTCATATCTTTGAAAAATTTCTTTGACCTTTTTCGCAATTTGATAATGCTCTTTTTCTATTATAGAAGGATCCAAATTAGTAGAAAAAGATCTTAAAGGATCAACAGCAGGATAAAGTCCTTTTTCTGCTATAGATCTTGAAAGAACCAAAAATCCATCCAAATGAGCAAAAACAGTTACCACAGCAGGATCTGTAAGATCATCTGCTGGAACATAAACAGCTTGAAAAGAAGTAATAGATCCTTTTTCAGTTGTGGTAATCTGTTCTTCAAGTAAAGCAAGATCTTTTTCCAAAGTAGCTTGATAGCCCATTTCTGAAGGTACCTTTCCTAAAATTGCTCCCACCTCCATTCCTGCCATCGCATACCTGAAGATATTGTCAACAAAAAATAGGACATTTTTTGATGTGGAGTCTCGCAAAAAACGAGCTGCTCTAATTGCTGAAAGGCCAATCCTAAATCTTACACCAGGAGGTTGATCCATTTGGCCAAAATAAAGTACACTATCTTTTAAAACTCCTAAATCCTTTAAAGTAAAATAAAGCTCATTTCCTTCTCTAATTCGTTCTCCTATTCCTGCAAATACGGACCATCCTAATTTCTTTAAAGAAAAATTATGAATTAATTCAGTAATTAAAACTGTCTTCCCTACTCCTGCACCCCCAAATATCCCAATCCTATCCGAATAACAAACAGGAGTTAGAAGGTCAATAACTTTTATCCCTGTTTCCAAAAGCTTTTTCTCTCCCTTAAATTCTTCTGGAAATTCCTTTTGATAAATAGGATATTCCTCTCCTTCAAAAGGCTTCCCATCAAGAGGATTTCCAAATAAATCAAACATCCTTCCTAGAATTTTTTTGCTTAATTTCACTTTAATAGAGCTTTCAGAGATTAGAACCTCCTCATTTCTTTTCACTCCTTCCAAAGAAGAAAGAGCAATTGCTCTTCCAATATTTGGGGTTTTCTTCTCTATCAATTCTAAAATTACTTTTTTATCTTTGGAAAAAAGCAATCGATAAAGAGATGGAACCCCTTCTTTAAAATAAAGTTCTACTACTCCTCCTTTTATAGAAATTATTTTTGCTTTTTTCATTTTGAGATCAGATTATGAACAGCAAAACTTTCTAATTGCTTTTGAGTTATTTCTCTTTGGCGTTCTTTAAAATATTTTAAACTTAGTTTTTTAATCAAATCTTCTGACTTTTTAGCTCCATTTCCTCCAACAATAGTTCGAGCAGAAAACTCTGATAATTTTGTCTCCAAAATAAATCTGTAAAAACTTAAATCCAGATATCGCTCCAAAAGCCAGCTGAAAAACTTTTGTCGAGAAGGTTCGAAAATAGGAAAGCCAAGTTCATTCTGCTTTTTAATCTCTATCTCTAAGGGAAGAAATTTTTCCAAAACTGGTTCTTGATAAGTAAAGGAAATAAATTTAGGATAAATCAAATCAAGTTGAGTAAATAAATTGGATTTAAAATCTTTTAAAATTTCTTTAATAATCAAATCTGTCTCTTCTTTTGAAGGAATTTCAGAAGAGATAAGAAATGTCTTATTTAATTTTATTCCCTCTTCTTCTAAAAGTTCCTTTCCTTTCTTTCCAATCACAAAATAAAAATCATAGAAGGATCTATTCTCAAGAAAAACTTTCACTAGTTTATGATAAAGATCTCCAACCAGGGCTTTATTGCCAGAAATTAACAAAAGAGCCTTTTTGCCCTTTTTCTTTTTGAAAAGAAAATGATCTGAAGAAAAAACCAAAGGAAATAGAAGCTTGATTTCTGTTGAGTAAAGAATTAGGGCTTTGGTTTTTTTCTTTAAAAAATGGATTTGAGAAGCAGCTATCTTCTCTATCGCTTTTAACGTTTCATAAACTTCTTTAAATCCTTTAATCTGATTTTTGTAAGAAAGATATTTTTTCATAAAAATTCCTTTCGGAAATCGAAGATTAATTCTTTTATTCTATCTTCTTTTAAGATTCCTTTTTCGATTTCTTTTACCAAATCTTTGTATCTTGCTCTTATAAATTCCAAAAGAAGTGTCTCTATCTCCTTCCATCTTGATTTTTCTATCTCATCAAAAAACCCAAATTTAACAAGAGTAAATATCAAAACTTGCTCTGGCCAACTAAAGAAAGTATGAGGATCTTGTTTAAAAAGTTCTAAAATTAGTTCCCCTCTTTTAATTTTAAGCTCTGTTTCTTTTGATGTTATAGCCTCAAGCTGAACTAGTTTCTTTAATTCTTCATATTGAGCCAAAATTAATCTAAGATCTCCGGTAACTTCCTTTAAAAGCCGAGGTTGAGCTTTTGATCCAATTCTTGAAACTGAAAGCCCTATATTAATCGCTGGCAAAAAACCTTTTTGAAAAAGATCTCGCTCTAAATAAATTTGACCATCAGTAATAGAAATTAAATTAGTCGGAATAAAAGCAGTAATATCACCTTCTTGAGTTTCGATTATAGGAAGGGCAGTTAAAGATCCTTTTTTCTTTAGTTTAGCAGCTCTTTCCAAAAGGGCAGCATGAAGAGAAAAGATATCTCCTGGATAGGTCTCCCGTCCAGGAGCTCTTTCAAGAAGAAGGGCTATATCCCGATAAATTTTCCCATGCTTTGAAAGATCGTCATAGATTACCAAAGCATCTTTTCCTTTATCTCTAAAAAATTCTCCTATAGTGCAACCAACAAAAGGAGCTAAATATAAAGAAGCAAAAGAAGAACCACTCGGTGCCGCAACAACAACAGTATAAGAAAATGCATCTGATTCCTCAAGTAAATGAATTAAATTATAAAGTTTTGCCCTATTCTGTCCACAAAGAACATAAATGCAATAAACCGGTGGATCAGCGAATTTTTGATTTAAAAGGATATCAATCACTAAAGTACTTTTTCCTAATTTTCTATCACCAATGATAAGCTCTCTTTGCCCTCGTCCGATTGGTAAAGTAGCATCAATTAGTTTTATTCCTGTTGTTAAAGGGAAAGAAACTGGCTCTCTTTCTATCACTGAAGGAGCAAATTTAAAAACAGGTTGATCCTCTCCTTCTATTTTTTCTCCATCCTCTGGAATTCCTAAACCATCAATAACTTTCCCTAAATATTTCTCTGATACAGGGATAGAAAAAATTTTTTCGCTTTTAAAAACAGGTTTTGAAAGATCAAAATTCTCATCAAAAAACAATGCTTCAACCAAATTTTCATCAAATCCTATTACAATCGCAACTTCTTTTCCTTCCTCATCTAAAAGAACCTCATGTAAACTCACATGAGGTAAACCCTTTATTTTTGCTATCCCAGAAAAAAAAGACTCAATATGACCTATTTCTTTGATAAAAGTTTTCATGATTAAAATTTAATTTCATCTAAAAGATTTGCTTCGATCATGATCCCATTTATTTCTAATCTAAAGCCAAGTAAAAGATCTTTGTTCTCTTTTTGATTAATCTTAAACTCTTTTTGAAATTTTTTATTTAAAACTTCTTTTAACTTCTTCAACTCTTTTTCTTCTAGTAATCTTGCGCTTTCTAAAACTACTTCATTTTCTGAAACCTCTGCCTCTTTTTTTAATTCATTTACCCGCTCTAGTAACAAATCATAAAATCCTTTTTGAAATTCTATTAAAACCGAAAAAGGAAGGGTATTTATCTTTTTTGCAAATTTCTTTAAATAATCTTCCTTTAATCTCTCTTCTATTTTTTCTTCTAAAATTTTTCTTTCTTCCTCTAACTCGGTTCTTAATTCTTTTTTAAGAAATTCTTTTTCTTTAGCAAGTCTTTGTTCGCTCTCTTTTTTTATCTTTTTTGCAATTTCTTCTGCCTCTTTTATAATCTCTTTTGATTTTAACTTTGCCATCCTGATCGTTTCCTTCTCTGTTTTTTTAAGTTCGATTAATTTCTTTTTTAAATCTTTTTCCTTTTGCTTCGCCTTATTTAATAACCTTTCATTTTCTTCTATTTTTTCAATAACTGGTTTGTATAAAAAGCGCGTCAGGATCCATAAAAGAATCCCAAAATTAATTAGTTGGGCAATAAGCAATTTTAAATCTATCCCAATATTCTTTAAAAATTCCATTGATTAGACAAATTTAAGAACTAAAGCAATAACCAAGGCATAAATAGCAATAGCTTCTGCAAAAGCAATTGCAACAATCATTGCAATTTGAATTTTATCAGCGCTTTGAGGATTTCTGGCAATACCAATTAAAGCAGCTGCACCAATAAGACCTATTGCTAGGGCAGGGCCAATAGTTCCAATTGCCATTGTAAGAGCAGATGGATGAATACTCATTTTTCACTTTCAAATCTTATTATAGCTCCTTTTATGAATGTAAGAGTTAAAGCAGAGAAAATAAATGCCTGAATGATCCCAACAAATATTTCTAAAATCATAAAGGGTAAAGGAATAAAATATGGAAGCAAAAATCCTATAACCAATAGCAATATCTCTCCAGCAAAAATATTTCCAAATAATCTAAAAGAAAAAGAAAGTAATTTTGTTCCTTCAGATATTATCTCAAAAAAACCTAAAATAAATTTTAAAGGATTTGTAAGATTAATAAATCTTTTGATAAATTTCCAAAATCCAAGTTTTTTCAAAGAAAAATACTGAATAGAACCAACAGAAAATATAGCTAAGGCAAGGGTGGTTGTTAGATCACTATTAGGAGAACGTAAAAGGGGCAATTGCCTCCCATCAATTTTTACAAAAAAGGCTCCTAAAAATCCAGGGAATAAAGCGAAAAGATTCGCAGTCACTATAAATAGGAAAAAGGTTGCAATAAGAGGAAGTACTTGATAGGAAAATTTTCTATTTCCTGTCACCCAATCTGAAAATTTTAAAAGTTCAATTATTAAAAATTCCAATCCTTTTATAAATATATTCCTTTTAAAGAAGCGAAAATTTAAAGCTAAAACTATCAAAAATAGACTTACTAAAATCGAGGTGAAAAAGGTATTAGTGATCCAAAAACCCTTTAAAGAAAATATGTACTCTGGTTGAAGCTGAATGTTCATCTGCTTTTAATCAATGGAAGAAGTAATTTATAAATTTCATAAAAACTTAAAATTAATCCCAAAAATAGGCCACAAAGTAAAAATAAAGGAAGGGTTCCTAAATATTTATCAAGTAAAAATCCTCCACCAATAAATATAATAAGAGTAAATGCGATCAAAAACCCTAATTGAATAGCTAAAGAAATAGCATAAATAATCCTTTCATTTTGATTTTTCAGGGCCATTATTCTCTTTCTCCTAATTTAACCTCGATCTCTTTCTCCTCACCTTTATGAAGAACTTTGAGTTTTATAACATCATCTGGCTTATGTCTAGCAATTATATTAGCTAAAGGATTTTTTGGAGAAATCTTTTCACCATCTATCTCCAGGATTATATCATTTTCTGAAAGACCAGCTTTATCCGCAGGAGAACCTGGAATTACCGCCAAATCAGATGGTTTTTCTCCTCTTACAATTAATGCACCATAATCAACGCTTAAATTATTTTTCTCCGCTATCTCCTTGTTTATCAAGATATAACGCACTCCTAGCCAAGCTCTTTTTATCTTTCCATATTTTTTAACACTTTCTATCACTGGTTTTACATCATCAATTGGAATTGCAAAACCAATATTTTCTGCTCCTCTTGCAATTGCTGTATTTATTCCTATTACTTGTCCTTTAAGATTCACCAAAGGCCCTCCAGAATTTCCTGGATTAATAGAGGCATCTGTTTGAATTACTCCCGTTAAATATTCAGTTCCAACTCCTGCTCCTCCAGCAACAATCGAACGAGAAAGTCCTGAAACTACACCTACCGAAACTGTGTTTCTAAATTCTCCTAACGCATTACCAATAGCAATTACTGTTTGCCCAACTTTAAGATCTTTACTAGAACCTAATTCTACTTGAGGAAACCCTTTTCCTTCAATTTTTAATATTGCAATATCATTTAATGGATCCCTTGCTAAAACTTTAGCGGGATGACGGGATTCATCATTTAAAAGAACAGTGTATTCCGCTTCCTTATCAGCAACAACATGACGATTTGTCACTATATATCCATCTTCAGAAATAATAAATCCTGTTCCGCCTCCTATTTCTCTTTTTTCTGTTCCTTTTTGTCTATATTGAGGAATCTTGAATTCAAAAAATTCATCTCCAAAAAATTTTTTGAAAAAATCGTCACCAAAAGGATTTATCCAATATTCCTCTATCTTAGGAAGATCTTTTGTAACGATAATACTTACCACTGCGGGAGAAACTTTCTCCACTGCCTCAATAATCGCTGATTCCTCTTTTACCTTTTCAACCTTTAAAGGAGAAATAATGGTTTTTCCTTTTTCTCCTTTTAGAATGCTTTGAACTGTAAATTGAGCTATCAAAAGTCCTGCCAAACCTCCAACAATTAAACTTGTCAAAATAATAGTAAGCCAAAATTTAACTTGTTTTTTTCCAAACATAAAATCCCTCCTTTTAAAATTGCCCTATTATTTTAACAATTTCCCAATACAAAAGCAACCCTAATCTTAGGCTGCTTTAAACTTCTTTTAATTCTTTTCCTTTAACTTCGAATTAATCTTTTTATCTCCCTAACAATATCAACCAATGTCTTATGAGCTTCTCGAAGATATTGATTTCCTTCTTTGATAAATTGATGAGCTTCTCGGAAAAGTTGATTTGCATCAGTCAAACTGGAAATAGCCTGATATTTCTCTCTCGCTTTATCTCTTTTTTCCTTAGCTAATTCAACTTTCTTACTAAACTCACTATACCAAGCTTCCAATTGAGAAACGTCTTTCTCAGCTGCCTTTAACTCTTCTATCTTGGCAGAGATTTTCAAAGAAACAGTTTCAAACCTTTCAATAACCTTTGTTAATCTTATCTCCCAAATTTGGGCAATAATTTTTTTGATCAATACTCTGTGATTTCTCCAGTATTGCCTTATTTCCTTTGCTTTCTCTTTAATTTGCGCTGGTAAAGCCTGATGGATCTCTTCTTTTTTCTCTTTTAACCAATTAATATCTTCATCAATTTCTTCTATTATCGAATTTCTTTCTGATTCTGAAAACATAGGTTTATTAGCAACCCAATTTTTCAAAGATTCCAATCTCTTAATCAAAACATCAATCGTTTTCTCTAAAAATGTTTTTGCTTTTTCTTCATAAATTGCTCTGTTTTCAGGATTTTTAGCCTTTCGATAGTTCGCTCTTGCATTTAAAAATTCTTCTCTAGCATTTTTCCACCAATTCACTTCTTTAAGATATTGCTGACGGACAACCTGATATTTAGCTCTTGCCTCTGTTTCTCTTCCTTTCAAATCTTTCGCAAAAACAGGTGGTATAAATAAGTACAAAACAAATCCTGCTATAAAAGTCAAACCAACAAATTTTGAACAAAGATTTCTCTTCATGGTTTTTTTAAAAAATTTTATTATTAAAATTCAGACAGCCAATCTTCAAAATTACCTAAAAGAACATCGCTTTCAAATTCCTCTAAATCTTTCAAATCATTTGAAATTCCATCCAATTCGATTAAAAGTTCGTTTCCAAAATTTTCTATCTCTTCCATCCTAATAGTCGGTGTAGCAGGAAGCTCTTGCTCAAGAGGAAGTTCTCCTCCTAAAGCTGATAAATCTTGATCTAATGTTTCTAGATTATCCTCTTTAGCTATAAGTTTCAAATCTGATACATCTTGGGAAACATTTTTAATTTCTCTTTCTAGTTCTTTTAGTTCTACTACAAACTGGGTTTCCTTACAGTACCACCAAAGTCCAAAACCTATTCCGGCGATTATTATGATTCCAATTACTAAAAGAAAAGTTTTTCGCATAACAAATTGTTCTTGGATAAAGATCGAGAGTCGACCCGAGCTTTAAAGCTCCTCTCGATCTATTGGATTGGACCTGAGGGGATTCGAACCCCTGACCTCATGGCTGCCAGCCATGCGCTCTAACCATCTGAGCTACAGGCCCTTCTTGAAAAATTATATCAATTATTATCTATCTTGTCAAAAAGAAAAGT
>CAZICA010000019.1:4969-18099 GCA_964537705.1 uncultured Candidatus Saccharibacteria bacterium | reverse complement strand
TTTATTCTAATTCCTTTAAATTTTTTATTAACTCTATTTCAATTCCAAATGCTTTCAAATTTCTTCTTGCGTTCTCTCCTATATTTTTAACTAAAACTTTATCTGCTGAAACAGATCTAGCAAATTTAAATCCATGAGCAGCCCCTTCTTCGAAATAAGGATTTTTTATAATTTCTTTTTTTATTATATTTCCCTTTTTGTCTTTATCTATTAGTAAATATTCTTTTGCTCCAAAATGATCACTTAATTTTTTGTTTTCTAAAGGAATAATTATTCTTTTCCCAACTTTTGGTGGACCGATAGGCCTAAAACCTTTTTTAAATCTATATCGCCAACCTAAAGTTCCTTTAACTACTCTTTCTTGAAATTCGTGAGTTCCTACTGAAATTACAATATGTTTTAATTCTGGCAAATCTCTTAAAAGCTCTTCTTCAAGATTCTTTGTTATCAAATTAACTTCATCTAATTTTAATAAAGGACTTAATTTTATCTTAAGTTCAGCAAAACTAATACTACCAATTTTTCTTGTTTTTAAAGAATCTATTTCGATTTTTCTTTCTTTACAAATCTTTTTAATTTTCTTTTCAAGTTCTGGATCAGCAACATCTAAAAGAGAATCGGTTATTTCTTTTCCTATTAGGAAAGTTTTATAAAAAATAAATATTGCTATCAAACAAGCTGCTAGAGCATCTGCGTAAATAAACCATTTGGATAAAATTAAACCAACAAACACTCCTAAAGAAGAAATAGCATCGGCTCGAGAATGGAATCCATCCGCTATCAAAGAAAGACTCTCAAATTTATTTCCGTAATAAAATTTGACTCGGGCAATAATTTCATTAATTAAAATAGAAATTCCTATTATAATCTGAGCTAGAAGAATCCAAGTCAAAGGTTCTATCTTAAAAAATCGCTGAATTCCTTCATAGAAAATAAAACTTGCTGAAATAAATAATAAAATAGTAACAACAAACCCAGCTATCAATTCTGCTCGATAATAACCATAAGGATGTCTTTTATCTACAGGCTTTTTTGAAGCTTTTATTCCCAAGAAGGTAACAAAGGAGGAAAAAATATCCAAACCAGAATGAAATCCATCGGCAATCAATGCAATACTACCAGAAATAGCTCCTCCTCCTATTTTTAGAAAAGCAAGCAATAAATTTACTATAGTTGAAATTATAGATATAACTTCTTGGGTCATTTTAACCTCTCTTTTAAATTTTCAAAAATTTTTTCCAATTCTTCTTTGGTAGATAAATTTGACCTCAAAGGATGAATAAATCTTGCTAAAAGATTAAAAATTTCTTTGTTATAAGAAATTTTTCCTAAAAATTTATTCCCAGCCCATCTCTTAATTTTTTCTCCAAAATTTTGATTAAGATCCCATTTGTTAACAACTAGAAACCACTTAATCTTAAAATAATTTACTAGCTGAAGCACTCTTTTTAAATCAGTGAAAGACGCAGGAAATGGTTCGGCAACCAAAACAGCAAAATCTACGTTTAAAAGACCCGCTATTACAGGACAACCTGTCCCTGGTGCCAGATCTAAAATTATTAGCTGAGGATCAAATTTTAAATTCAAACTTTCATCTTTAATTTCGGATACAATTTTTCCTGAACCTGTTTGGCCAGGATATAGTTGACCTGAAATTAAATAAAGATTTTTATTCATTTTTTTAAATCTAATAAGACCGTTTTCTACTAATTTTAATTTAATTGCATTTTCCGGACATACAAGTTCGCAAACACCACAACCTTCACATAAAAATTTATTTACTCTAAGTTTTCCTTTTTCAAATTTCAAAGCATTAAATTTGCAATTTTCAATACATTTCCCGCAATTCTTGCATTTTTTGTAATCTATTTGAGGCAAAAAGGAATTTTTTGTTTTTTTTATCCTGTCCCAATTTTTTATATTCAGCCAAATACTTAAATTTGGAGCATCAACATCACAATCTAGAAGAAGGGTTTTTAAACTGCGAGAAAATAATAAAGCTAAAGAGGAAGCAATTAAAGATTTTCCTACCCCTCCTTTTCCAGAAAGCACTGCTATTTTTACCTGTTTTTTCATTTTTTAAATTTCTTCAAAATTTTAAAATCATTTTTTAAAACAGAAATCATTTTTGGCATATAAACTGCCACTGCCGGATGATAAAAAGGAATTATTTTTAAAGAATTTGTAGAAATTATTTTCCCATGAATCTTAGAAATTCTTTCCGTTTTAAAGCCATATTTTTTTAAAATAAAGGCGGTTGCAAAATTTCCTAAAGGACAAATTATTTTGGGTTTAATTAACTCTATCTGTTTTTCTAGAAACTTTCCACAAGCTTTAATTTCTTCTTTCTTTGGTGCTCGATTTGAAGGAGGTCTATCTTTTAAAAGATTGGTAATATAAATATCTTCTCTTTTTATTCCCGCTGAGCTTAAAAGTATATCAAGAATCTCACCTGCTCTTCCACAAAATGGATGACCTGTCTTAGCTTCGTTAAATCCCGGTGCTTCCCCAATTAGCATTATCTTTGCCTTCTTACTCCCTTCTCCAATTACAGGCAAAAATCCGTGCCTTTTTCTTTCTTTAAAAAGAGAACATTTTCTACAATTTATAATTTCTTTTTCCAATCTTTTAAAATCTTTTCCCATTTTAAATTTAAAAGTTCTCCTTTAGAATAAGCTTTTAAAATTTCAAAAGAAAAAGGTATTTCTAAAAATAGGTTTGCTCTAAATTTTTTAAGTATCTTTTTTAACTCTTTCCTTTCTCCAAGATTTGCTTGATTTAACACAATTTTAAAGGGTAATTTAAGTTTTTTAATCAGTGTTAAAATCAAATTCAGATCCCAGGCTCCTAAAGGAGTCGGTTCAGTTACCACATAAACTAGATCACAATCTAGCAAAGCAGTAATTACAGGACAATGAGTTCCTGGGCCGCTATCAAATAAAATAAAATCTGCCTTTATTTTTTTTGCTAACTCAAAAGCGAATTCTTTAGTCTCTCTAACTACAGGGGAAGTTTCTTCTATTTTTGGTTTTACTCTTCCTGTAACTAAATAAAGATTTTTCTTAACTTTATTTAAAAATATATCTCCTATTTTTTCTTTTTTAGAAGAAATTGCATCAAAAGGACAAAAATTCCAACAAGCTCCACAACTTGAACAGAGGTCTTTTAAAATTTCAGGATAAGAATTTGGAAGCTGATAGATGGCATTAAATCGACAAATAGAAACACATCTTCCACATTTTCTGCATTTTCTTTTGTCTATTTTAGGAAATTCTCTAAAAACAGATTTTAAAGGTTTTTTTAGTTTCTTCCTTAATAAAATCCAATCATTCGGACATTCTATATCACAATCACAAAGAATCACTTTTTTGCCTTTTTTTATTAAGTTGGCTGCTAAAAAAATAGCAAAGGTAGATTTGCCTGTACCACCCTTCCCACCAGTTATAGCTATTTGTTTCATATCTCAATCCTTTTTCCTACTCCGTTTTTTATAAAATCATCTTTATATTCTTCCTTAAATAATTCTCTACATCTATCTCCTGAACAATGACAAGGAGCTACTTTTTCTACTTTAAGATCCCTAAATTCTTTTATAATACCTTTTAATTCAGAATCACTTGCGCCTCTTAAATGAAACCCTCCCAAAACTAAATAGACGTTTTTATTAAACAACTCTTTAGACCTTCTTATAATATTGGCAATTCCTGGATGAGCACAGCCGGTAATAATAACTAGTCCTTTTCTAGTGTCTAAAATTAAAGATTGCTCCTTGATCCAAATTCCTAATTCTCCAGTAGTATAAACTTGATCAGAGATCTTTATAGATTCTTTTATCTCTTGATATTCAGCACCAAAAGATTTTATTTCCTCTTTAAAAGAATTAGGAAAAGAAGCGAGGATATAAAGTTTTACATTTCTATTCCTTTCTAAAAATCCAAAAAGGCCACCTGTATGGTCTTGATGAATATGAGAAAGAACTATTATATCTATATCTTTAGGATCTATATTCATTTTTTCCATATTAGAAAGCAAAATAGAACTATCTCCTCCTGTATCAAATAAAAGGGTTTTTGCATCTGTTTTAACAACACAACTAAATCCCCAATCAGTAATTAAACCTGGATCTACCTGATAATTATCATAAACAGTTATAATAGTTACCTTTTCTTTTTTTATAATCTTTTCCTCAGGCATTCGCGATTCACATCCGCCGGAAAATAAAATTAAACAAAATATCATTAACAAAATTTTATTCATAATCAAGAACCCCTTATTATAAAATCAAAAAAGAAATTTTAAATAGCCCTAGAAGCACAAAACTAGAGGATATCAGAAAGAATAAAGCTAAAAAAGAATAATAGCCGCTCTTATTAAGCAGTTTTTCTTTTAAATTTTATCTTCTACCACGACCCCTTCCGCGGCCAGGCCCAGGAGGAGTAGTTGGACCAGGAGGACCTCCTGGAAAACGACCTCCTGGCCTCCCAAAAAATCCAGGACTAGTTGGTTGTCCAGTTTCTTTAAGTTTTCCTGCTTTATAAGCTTCCAAAGCTTGTTTTACAGTCATACCAAAAGCCCCAGAAAAAATCTTTATCCCAGCAGAATTTAAAACCATAAAAGCATTAGGTCCAATATTTCCTGTAATAACTATTTTAGCTCCAGAAGCAGCTACAATTTGAGCAGAAGCTACCCCTGCACCCCGAGGAGCATTAATATTTGGATTTTCAATCACTTCTTCTAATTTAGAAGTGGCAGAATCAAGAATTAGAAAATATCGGGCTCTTCCAAATCGTGGATCAAGAAAAGAAGAAAGATCAGATCCTGTACTTGTAATACAGATTTTCATTTTAACTCCTTTTTATCTTTCTCTTGTCATTGGTTGGCCGCATTTAGGACATTTCATCTGATAACAAGGCACTCCTCTCTGATGAGGAATCCTGGTTCCACAGGCTGGACAAATACAATTTCCACCAGGACCTAATCCAAACCCCCCTGGTTGCCTACCTCTTCCTCTGGGTAAAGGACCTGAAATACCTCTTGGCATGATTAGTCCTTTTTGGATTTATTTTTCGACCCTATTTCTTTTAGTCTTTCTTTCAAAATCTCCAACTGGTTCTCTAAAATTTTGATCTGATTCTCTAAAATCTGCTTTTCATTTTCTTGAGTTAGATTAGGAAATACTCCAAAAGTTCTAAAAGCTGGTAAACCAAGATTTGCTCTTATCCATCCAGGTAGACCTGTCAAATAATACCAATTTCTAAATCCTCTACCTCCCCAAGTTTTAGTCCAACCTGGAGTTGAATATCCTGCACAATATCCTAGACCTCTACCAGTCATTGGACCTAATCCTAATGGTCCTGTTCCATCTCCCCAAGGCATTTTTACCTCCTTTTTAATTATTAGTTCGACCCTTTATCTTAAAAGTTCCTCCTTCAATTCTGATAGCTTTATTTTTTAATAAAGCTTCAGTTATTTTAAAATGAGCGGATTCTAAATCTCTTCTAAAAGTAGTTCGAGAAATACCCATTCTTTTAGCACATTCTTTCTGAGAAAGACCTTCAAGTTCTTTCAATTTCAAAGCTTCTAGTTCTTCAGCAGTGAGAACCACTTCTTCCAGTTCTGATAAGGGAATTCCTCGAGGTTTAAAATATCTTACACCAGGAGGAAATTCTATATATCTTAACTTCTTAGGTCTTGGCATTTTTAGTTTTGAACATATGTCTATAATTATTTTAATAAATACTTATCCAATTGTCAATATAAAAATCGCTTCGGTTAAGAAGCGAAATGGAGGTGGGGGGATTCGAACCCCCGTCCAAAGCACTTAAGAAAAACAACTTCTACAAGCTTAGTCTGTTTTTAAATCTCGAGCTAGATACAAACAGACAAACTCTCTAGCTCAAAGCCCTTTTTAAAACTTCGCAGGCGAACAAGGGCAATTCAAACCTGCTGCAGCCTGATCTTTTCACCTATCTACCTATCAGGCATCAGTAGATAGGCGGCTCTCAATTTAAACGAGAGCAGGAGCAAAGGCAGTTTTGCCGTTTATTCTTTCGATCCCTTTTAACGAGAGAGGGATCACTCTCGGCTTGCAGTTGTTTTCTTAAGTTGCTTTGGCGAAATCCCTTCACCCCCTTATTTAAAATTAAAACATATTTCTTCCAAAAAATCAAGTCTAAAATCCTTCTATTTTCATTTCCTTTTTAATTGCTTTTTTCTTTAATTCTTCTCTTTTATCGTATAATTTTTTTCCTTTACAAAGCCCTATTTCTAATTTTATTAGCCCATTTTTTTGATAAAGTTTTAAAGGGATAATACTTAAACCTTTCTCTTTCACTTTTCCCGCTAATTTTAAAATTTCTTTTTTATGTAAAAGTAACTCTCTTGTTCTTAAAGGATCATAACCTTCTTGTCTAGCAAATTTATAAGGAGCAATATGCATTCCAATTATATAGGCCAGATGTTTAGTTGGAGTTACTGCAACTTTTATATAAGCTCCTTTTAAATTTACTTGTCCTGCTTTACACGATTTAACCTCGGAACCTAAAAGTTTTATTCCGGCCTCGAATGTTTCCAAAATTTCATAATCATGATAGGCTTTTTTATTTACAGCAATTTCTTTCATAGTTTAATTATAATAAAAAGTGTGTAAAATCCAAAAAAAGAAGGCCCCTTTCGGGACCTCCTAATTTTCTAAAATTCTTCGTCTCCTCCTTCTCCTTCTTCCTCTGGTGTCTCTTCTCCTCCTTCTCCTTCAGCTCCTTCTTCAGCAGGTGCTTCAACTTCTTCTTCTACTTCGGTTTCAGTTACTTCGGTTTCCTCTGTTTCTTCTTCTGGAGTTTGAGTGATATCCTCATCCATTTCTACCTCCTTTAAATTTTTCGACCCTTTCAAATATTATAATTTTAAAGTTTATTTTTTCCCAAAATTTTTTATAATAAGACTATAAACTATTTTATTTTTTAATTTTTTCTATGTCAAGAGGATTTTAAAATGACAGCAACAGTTCATATTTTGGTAGGAGCAGCCATAACTAAAAAGACTTCTTCTCCTTTTCTGGCTTTTTTCTTAGGTATTCTTTCCCACCTAATTTTAGATCTTATTCCTCATAAAAATTTAATCCTTTCTCGAAAAATTGCAGCTTATTTAATTTGCGCCCTAGATCCTATTTTAGGTTTTTTAATTCTTTTTGTTTTAAAATACCCATTTAATCTAACAAATCTTTTTGGAATTTTAGGAGCTATTTCTCCTGACCTTTTCTCTGTTTTTCAATTTACCTTTAGAATCAAATTCTTTGAACCCCTTTACAAATTCCATCATTATCTTCACTGGTTCGAAAATAAAAAAGATCTTTATGATCCAACTCCTTCAAAAATAAACCCTTGGGTAGGCATTCTTCCTCAGATTTTTATCTCTTTAATATCTATTTTATGGATCCTAAACTTTGATATTTCTCTTTAATTTTAGGCCATTCCTGAACTAAAACAGATAAAGCAGCAACAATAGGAACAGCAAGTAAAGCACCTAAAATCCCTGCAAGTTTAAATCCTATCAAAATTGCCACAATTGTTATTACTGGTGAAAGGCCTATCATTTTTTGCATCACTTTTGGAACAAAAATTTGATTCTCAACTTGTTGAACAGCAACATAAAATAACAAAACTATAGCTGCCCAAAGATAAGATTTAGTAATAAGAGCAATAAAAATGGCAGGTATAGCTGCTAAAACAGGACCAACATTAGGAATCACTTCTAAAAAAGCAGCAATTAAAGCCAAAGTCAAAGCATAGGGAATTCGTAGAATTAAAAGTCCGATAAAGGTTAAAAGACCAACTAGTCCCATTAAATAAAGTTCCCCAATCATCCAAGCTCCTACCTTTTCTCCTATCTTCTTGGTTAACTCAACAATATAATCTCTCTCTTTTATCGGTAGAATAGAAATAAAAAATCTTTTAATTCCATCTTCTTCTAAAAGTAAAAATAATGTTAAAACCAAAACTATAATCAAAACAGCTATTGCTGAAACGGCTCCAGCTGTAGTAGAAATTATCTGAGTTGTAACAGTACCCAAAGTTTTAGAAAGAGTTTCAAAATCAGAAATAGAAGGAGTAATCCCTAAAGAATGAAATAATGGTGTGATTTTTTCTAAAAAAGAGGGTAAATCTTTCACCAAAGCCTGAAATTGAGAAACTACAGGAGGAATAATTAAATATCCAACAAAGATAAAACCTATAATAATTGCTAAATAAATAGAAAGAATTGCCAAAATCTTTGGCATTTTTCTTTTTTCCTGAAGTTTTTTAACAACAGGAGATAAAGCCGCTGTTAAAATTAAAACCAAAAAGAGGATTAAAATAATGTCTCTTAATTGATATAAAAGCAAAACTCCCAAAATTATTCCTAAAACTTTTAAAATACTTAAAGTAGAAATTGATACTTCGATTGTTTTTTTCTCATTCATGGTTTTATTATATCAAATTTAACTCATCAAATACATAATAAAAACCGCTCCTAGATTTTTTAATGCATGCATAAAGATAGAAGGCCAAAGAGATCTGGTGGAAAGATATAAATAACCTAAAACCAATCCAAAAATAAACAAGGGCACAAACAAATCAAACTCTAAATGAGAAAAAGCAAAAATAAAAGAAGTTAATAAAAGAGCGAATAAATTTCCTAAATACTTACTTAAAGTAGACTGAATAAATCCTCTAAAAAATATCTCTTCAACAAAAGGTGCAATTATTCCTGCTGCTGAAACAGAAAAACAAAATCCTAAAAATCCATTTCCAAAAATTGGAACCAAGGACCTTGTCTCGCCTGAGAATCCTGGTAAATTGAACAGATTAAAGAAAAATCCAACTATCAAAATTAAAAAAAGACTCGCAAGCAAACCAGAAAAACCATATACCAAAGAATTAACAACTGGATATTTTTTTAAACCAAAATAAGAAAAGTTTATTCTATATTTTCTGATTATTAAAATCCAAACAAAAAAAAGTAAAATCCCATCTTGAATTAGAAATAAAAAAAATGCAAAAAGAGAAGAAATTTTTTTAATTTCTAAATACTTAAGGAGAATGAATATAAAATAAAGGAATCCAAATGAAAAAAAACAAACTAGTATTAAATCAAACCAATTCCAAACTAATCTTTTTTCCATAGGCTTTTATAATTCTTTGATAGAAGCTTTTGAAAAGCAAAAGGTATTTTTGGTGGATAATCGGAAAAATAAAATTTATGAGAGTCTCCTTTTTTAAGAGAACTTTCAATTTCAGGATGATTAGATAAAAATTGTTTTAAAGTAAGAGGAATAATTTTTGCTGGATCTACGAGTTTTACTTTCTTTCCCATAACCTCAGAAATTACTGAGCTTAAAATAGGATAATGAGTGCAAGCTAAGATCAATGTATCTATTTGTTTTCTTTTTAGTGTTTTTAAATAATATCTTGCTATCTTTTTGGTCTCTGGCCTTTTTTCCCAATTTTCTTCAACTAAAGGAACAAATAAAGGGCAAGCAACTGAAAATACTTCAATTTCTGGATTAAGGGTTTTAATAAGTTTTTGATGGGCTTTGGAAGAAATGGTAGAAGAAGTTCCTATTATCCCTATCTTTTTATTAACAGTTGTTCGAAGTGCTTCTTCTATACCTGGTTTTAGAACCCCAAAAATTGGTATCTTAAATTTTCTTTTTAATTCTTCTTCAGCTAAAGAAGAAGCTGTGTGACATGCTATTACAATTAACTTCGCTCCTTGATTTAGAAGAAATTTTGTATTCTCAATTGAATATTTTAAAACAGTTGTTTTTGATTTGGTTCCATAAGGAATTCTCGCATTATCTCCTAAATAAATAATTTGGTAAGGTAACTGCTCTATAATCTCTTTAGCAACTGTCAGTCCTCCTATCCCTGAATCAAAAATTCCTATCATCTTATTCCTCTTTCTCCTCCTTCGATCCCTCTTCTTTTTCTTCTTCTTTTTCTTTCACTTCTTCAACCTCTTCCACTGCCTCAACAGGCTTTTCTTCTAATTCTTTAAGCTCTTCCTCGGTTCGTGGAGGAGCAACTGAAGCAATTACTTCCTCTTTATCATCTAAAATTGTGATTTTGTCAGAAATTTTTAAATCCTTAACATGAATATTATCTTCAAATGTCTCTAGAGAAGAAATATCAACTTCTATCTCATGAGGAAGATCAACTGGCAAACATTCAATTTCTAGCTCATCTTTTGAAGTAATCAAGGTCCCTCCTAAAGATTTCACAGCCGGAGCTTCTCCAACAAATTTTAAAGGGACCTTAGTTCTTATTTTTTCAGCTAATTTAATTTGATGCAAATCAACATGAAGTAATTTGCCAGTAATAGGATGATATTGCGGTTCTTGAATTAAAACCTTTTTAGGGGCCTCGTTATCAATGATTAAAGAAACTAAAGTTGTCTCTCCTGCTTTCTTAAAAACTTTCTCAAATTCTTTTAAATCTAATACTAGATTTTCTGGTTTAATATCTTTTCCATAGGTAACAGCAGGGAGCAGTCCCTGCTCCCTTAACTTTTTAACTTTTTTCCCAACTAAATCTCTTCTTTTTGCTTTTAGAATTAGTTCTTCTTCCATAGCTTTTTAAAATCTCCATCAAAATCTTTCAAAAATTGATGAATCTCTATCAAGTCATCGGTAGTTACTGGTTCTTCTCCTTCTTCAAGAAAATCGATATTTTTAGAAACTATAAGAGCTGCCATTGCTGGTCTCTTACATCTGCTACAGAATAGATGAACTACAAACATGGATTTAAATCTATCTAAAATATTAATGTGTTGAATTTCATAAGTAGCTCCACAAAATGGACATTTAATTAAATGTTGAATGTTTCTGACTAAATCATTTAATTCCATTTTTTTCCTCCTTGAATTTATTTTACAAAATCAAATATAAAAAGTCAATCTCTTGCAATTTTTCTTGAGACAAAAATCATAATGATTGTTAAACTGATTAGAAGGATTCCTAAAGCAACAAATTTTTGGAAACTATTAGAGATTAAAGCAATTAAACCAAACAAAGCACTAATAAAGTAAAAGAATAAAAGAATTTGAGAAGTTGATAATCCTAAAGAAAGTAATTTATGGTGAAAATGATCCTTTCCTGCTTTAAATGGACTAATTTTTCTTTTGATTCTTGATCCTATTGTCCAGATTCCATCAAAGATAGGAAGACCTAAAACTAAAAAAACTGTAGCTAATTTCGCACCTGATATAATCGCTAATACTGCTAAAACAAAACCAAGAAAATAAGCACCTGAATCCCCAAGAAAAATTTTCGATCTGGAAGGAAAAGGGAAATTAAAAGGAAAAAATCCTAAAAGAGCTCCAAGAAGAATTATCGCTAAAATAGCTGAAAGAGGTTGATTAACATGAGGAAGTATACTTAAAAGAAAAATCACCCCAGATCCAATTATTCCTACCCCTGTAGCCAATCCATCTATTCCATCTAAAAAATTAACTACATTTACAATCACCAAAATCCATAAAATAGAAAGTAAATCTGCAAATAGAACAAAATGATAAGTGATTCCAAATAAATTGATAGGAAGTTTTATCTGATCTAAAAATAAAAGTCCCCCAAAGGGGTTTGTTAAAAAATCAATTCCTATTCCAAAACTAACTATTATAATTGCAGAAATAAATTGGAAAAACAATTTTATCCAAGGAGAAAGACCTTTTTTATTTATACCGAGACTGATTAGTAAATCATCGATTAATCCAATTAAAAAAATGAGAATTGCTCCCAAAATCAACCCACCTACGTGCTTCCGGGAAACAAAGATTGGAGAAATCCAAAATCTAAAAGAAATAGGTAAAAATAAAAAGACAGAAATTAAAAATGCTAAAAAGATGGCTATTCCCCCGATTCGAGGTGTGGGAAATTTATGAATTTTTCTTTCTCCTGTTTGATCAAATAAAGAAAATTTAAAAGCAAGAAATTTAACTAAAAAGGTTAAAAATAAGGAAAGAAAAAAACTTAATAAAAAAGCTTTCAAATACATTTCTATTTTAATTTTACCAGGTTTATCATATAATACAAGAAAAGGAGGGATCATGGAAAGAAAAAAAATGATAATTATTTTAGGAGGGCTTTTATTAATCACCTTAATCGTTTTTCTTATTCTACCAAAAGGAGAAAAATTATATCTTTCCTTATCTATGAATAAAAGATATTTTTCCCAAACAGAAAAAGCTCTTTCTGGCTCTGGAACAATTGCGAATGCACCTTCTAATCTTAAATTGACTATTATTTTCAAAGATCCTTCGGGACATTTTTTAAAAAAGTCAAAAAAGGAAATTAGGGTAAGAAAAGGAGAAATTAAAAAATTCTCTTTTAGTTATTCTCTTTCAGATTATAAAAGGGAAACAAAGAATTCTGTTTTTGAAAAAGGGCGTTGGGAAATAAGAGTTTATATAAATAAAAGACTTATAAAACGAGTAATTTTTGAAGTAAAACCACCCGAGGAAATTAAAAAAATGGAATTGAAAGAAATTTTAGAAAAAGCTGTTTTAACAACTGCTGTAGATTTTGGAGGAAAACCACTTGAGCAACCAAAAACCATATTTCTTCCGAAAGAAAAAATTTATCTTTCTCTTTATGTCCTAAATCCGCCTTCAGATACTAAGATAACAACTAGATGGATCTATCTTAATCAAGATAAATTTATCTCCAAACAAACCTTAAAAGTTTCGGAAACTCAATGGCTTGTATTTTCAATTGATCCTAAAAAGTACTCCTGGCTTCCTTTAGAAATTTGGCCCGAAGGAAGATATAAGGTTGAAATCTGGATTGAGGACGAATTTATAAAAGAAATAAACTTTAGAATTAAAAAATAAAACTGCCCCTGACAGGATTCGAACCTGTATTTTCAGCTCCGCAAGCTGACGTTCTATCCATTGAACTACAGGGGCTTATTTTTATTTTATCAAAATTAAATTAATAAAACAAAAACGGCCAAAGGCCGTTTAATAAAGCTTTAAAATATTAAAAATCCTTTCTTTCCCATTTTCTTTTATTTTTATTTTCTCAAGTGGCAATTCTTCTCTTTTTAATTTTCTTACCTGTGAAATTCTTTTTTTTACAGGACAATCTCGATGAG
>CAZICA010000019.1:3753-4869 GCA_964537705.1 uncultured Candidatus Saccharibacteria bacterium | reverse complement strand
TCTTCTAATTACAGGAATTTGAAAAATAGTTTCCACTAAAGCTCACCTCCTTTAAATTTTTGGAACCGGTGGGTAGAGGATTCGAACCTCTGCTCCGGATTACTCCGGAGTACGGCTTAGCAAGCCGCTGCCTTCAACCAGACTCGGCCAACCCACCACGGTGGGGGTGGGATTCGAACCCACGGTGCCCTCTCGGGCACACTGGTTTTCAAGACCAGCCTGTTAAGCCACTCCAGCACCCCACCTTAGAAAGATTATATCAAATTACTAACTAAAGTTCAATCTTTTGCTAAAACCAAAGCCCAAACGGTTTTTGCACCATTTTCTTTAAGAACTCTTGCACATTCATTTAAAGTCGCTCCTGTAGTGATTACATCATCTATTAAAATAATCTTTTTTCCTAAAATTTCATCTTTATTTTTGCATAAAAAAGCATCTTTTACGTTTTCTCTTCTTTCTCTTCCCTTAAGCTCAGTTTGCGATTTTGTATCCTTTTTTCTTTCTAAAATGTTACTTTTTAATTCGAATTTAAAATGAGCTGCAATTTCTTTTGCTAAAAGTTCTGCTTGATTAAATCCTCTTCTAATTAATTTTCTTTTATGTAAAGGAACAGGAATTAAAATAGGATTCTTAAAAGGAAGAAATTCTTTTAAAGCTTTTATCATAAATTCTGAAAGATCTTGCTTTAGATTAAAAATACCTTCATATTTAAAATCATGAATTACTTCTCTAATTGGCCCTTCTTTAAAATAAGTAGCTACAATCACGCCTTTTAGATGCCAATGAGATCTGCATTTTAAACAAAATTCCCCTCTTTTAGTCAGCTTATTACATTCAAAACATGTTGGAGATTTTATAACAATCACTTTTTCTTTACATTCAGAACAAAAGAATGTTCCTTCTTTTCCACAACCAGCACAATACTTTGGAAAAAATAAATCAAGAATAAATTCTAAAAAACTCTTTATCTTAAGCTCCATCTTCTCTATAATTGTTTTAGATGAAACAAATCAACCCAAAAATTTTCAGAGCTTATGATATAAGAGGTATTGTTCCTCAGGATTTAGATATCTTCACTGCTGAACTAATTGGAAAAGGTTTTGGAACATTTCTTTC
>CAZICA010000019.1:0-3653 GCA_964537705.1 uncultured Candidatus Saccharibacteria bacterium | reverse complement strand
AAAGAAAGAAAATTCAAAAAAGGAAAAGGTTCTTTGATTAAAAAAGATATATCTCTAAATTATTTAGAAGAAATTGCCAAAAGAATTTCTTTAAAAAAATCTTTAAAAATTATAATTGATACCGGAAATGGCACAGCTGGTCTTTTTGCTCCAAAGCTTTTTAAAAAATTAGGATGCGAGGTTAAAACAATCTATCAGAAACCTATTGGCACCTTCCCCCATCATATACCTGATCCGGAAATAGAAGAAAATGTTTTTGATCTCAAATTAAAAATAATTAAAACAAAAGAAAAGGATATAGGAATAGGAATAGATGGAGATGGAGATAGACTAGGAGTAATCGATGAAAAAGGAAGACATGTTGAAGCAGATCTGATTTTACTAATTTTAGCAAAAGATTTGTTAAAAAGAATCCCTAAAAGCAAAATTCTTTTTGATATCAAATCAAGTCAAATTTTATTTAATGAAATTAGAAAAGCTGGTGGAATTCCTATAATTTTTAAAACCGGTCATTCTTATTTTAAAACAAAAATGGAAAAAGAAAAAATTCTTTTAGGAGGAGAAGTTTCTGGCCATATTTTTCTCAAAGAAAATTGGTATGGATTTGATGATGCTTTATTTGCTGGTGCCAAATTATTAGAAGTTCTTTCCAAACAAAGAAAAACTTTAGCCTCAATAATAGACTCTTTTCCAAAATTTTATTCTACCCCTGAGATCAAAATTCCTTGTTCTGATGAAGAAAAATTTGAGATAGTAAAAAAACTAAAAAAATATTTTAAAGCAAATTATCAAACAATTGATATTGATGGCGTAAGAATCTTATTTGATAAATTCTCTTGGGGCCTTGTAAGAGCATCAAATACTTCTCCGAATTTAACTTTAAGATTTGAGGCTAAAACAAAAAAGAAATTAGAAGAAATAAAAAAAATAGTTTTTGATAAATTAAGAAAATATGTGAGTTTAAAGGAAGAAAATCAAAGCTCCTAAAGAAAGCATCACTAAGCCAGCAATTAGATGAAGTAATCTTATATTTTTTTGTCTCCAATCTTCTGCTTCTTCAACTTTCAAGAAACCAAAATAAATCAGACCTAAAATCAAAAGTAAAGGTAGGATAAAAATTACATTATAGTAGATTAAATAAGGAATTAATTGGAATAAAGTTATTTTTTTTGAAAGATAACCCAAAGTAAAACAATAAGGTCCCCCAGTACAAGGAAGTTCAAAAAATGTTACTAAAAGTCCTATTAGAAAAGCTGAGATTGGAGAAGTAACTTCTTGAAGTAAATTTTTTAATTTTGGTCTCCAAGCTAAAGGGATCTCCATTAAAAATCCCTTCCCATAGAAGAAAAAATCTTTAATATTAAACAAACCAATTAAAATACCAAAACTACCTACAATTTTATGAAGTAAAGAAGCAGAAATTAAACTGCTTATTTTTATAAAAAAGGAAAAAAGTCCTATTCCTATTAAAAAATATGCTAAAAATATAGCTAAAATAAAAGAAAAACCAGCTTTTAACACCTTTTCTTTTGTCCCAGAAAAAAGCAGGCCCCAGAGTAAAATTAAAAGAACCGCAATAGCACAAGGATTAATAGAATCAACAAAAGCCGCTCCTGTTATTACCCCCAAAGAAAAATCAGAAATTGTCTCTCTTATTTCGCAAACGCCAAACATTTATTATAAATATAGCTTGATTTTTTGATAAAAGCAAGATATAATTTAAAAAAAGGAGCCAAAATGATCTCAGAAAAATTTATCTCTCCAACAAAAGGCCCTTTAAGTTTTCAAGAAATTGGTCTGGAAATTTCAAATTTTATAAAAGAAAGCCCAGAAAATAATTATCGAATTATTATTGGAACTGACTCATCAGGATCAAATGGAACTGTTGATTTTGTCACTGCCATTGTTGTCTTAAGATGTGGCCAAGGAGGAAGATATTTTTGGCAAAAAAATCAGAATAAAAATATTAAAACTTTAAGACAAAAAGTTTATCAAGAAACTCTGCTTTCAATTGAAATTGCTCAAAAACTATTAGAGGTCTTAAAAGAAATAAATCTTATGCCTTCTTTTCTTAAAACTAATATCGAAATTCATATTGATATTGGAGAAAAAGGTCCTACTAGAGAAATGATAAAAGAAATAGCTGGTATGGTAAAAGGATTTGGTCTAGAACCAAAAATAAAACCAGCTTCATTCGCTGCCTCTTCTGTAGCTGATAGATATGTATGAACTTGAAAATACCGAGAGTAAGTAAGTTAAAATCCAATAAATAAAAAGTTTTGAAAAGCATTTTGTTCTTGTTAAAAGTTTTTCTTTTTAAGACACAAATCTAGACAATTATTAAAATTTGAAAGAAGTTAAAAACTACTTCTGTTACCGAAGTAGTTAGATGATACAAATTAAGGAAAATGAATGTAAAAAATAAAATTTTATCAATTGCGGGTATTCTTCTATTAGTTATTATTCTTATTCTTTTATGGCAAAAAAGTCTTTTAGTTCCGGCATTTTCTTTTTCTAATTTAGCCAGTTGGATTTTGTTTTTCTGGCTTTTGTTGGCAATTGTTTTCTTCTTGGCATTTTTAGGTTACCTTTTTAAAATCAAAATTTTATCTTCTCTATTAAGTGGGGCAAAACTAAGTTGGTTAGGGATTGTTTATTTTGCCCTCAGTTTATTTTTGATAACTAATATTTTTTATCCTCTTATTCCCTTCCAAACTAGTACTTCACCAGCAATCCCTGTTTCAGATTCAGGAAAGCCATCCATTAAGATAATAGAAATCGTAGATCCTCCTCAAAAAGTAAAAACCTTCTGTGATACTGTTTCTTGGACAGCAAAGGTAAAAAATATTGGTAAGGCTGATTTATCTTTTGCTAATTTAGGTAAAAAATATGAATTTAGAATCGAACTAAGATTGAGCTCCAACGTAATACATGGTGGGCCGTCTTTAAAGGTGAAGGATTTTGGAAAAATTGCACCTGGCCAAGAAAAAACAATTCACTTTTCTGTAGAAGCAGAAAAATTGAGAGATTTTGTAGATTGGAAAGGACATTATTATAGAGATTTGCCTGTAGATAATATTGTTACCGATATCTCCGCTGTTAAAGACTATCAAAAAGACTACCAATTCATTAAAAGTGAGGATGTTTTTCCTGTAACGCGCAAACTTGAGATAAACCTACACTATCTTCCTGAAGGCTCTGGCTTTCAAACTTGTGGAGAGTTAGAAATCACTTTTGATGTGTTGGCTTTAGCTATTATCAAAAGAGGTCCAGGGCAAGGAGAAACAAGTGTAGTTATTAAGCCTTGTCGTTAATTAAAATATGAATATGCAAGAAGAAATTTTACAAAAACTAAATATAGACAAAGATAAACTGGTTGGTATTTGGCAAGCAGAAGAAGTGGATGAATATTGGAAAGAAAAAGGGTTCGTGATTTTAACAAAAGAGGAGTTTATTTTTGTTTATGCGAATAATCTTTCCAAGCCAAAAGTAAGAGTAAAATTAGAGCAGTTAAAGGGAGCGAAAAAAATACCCCTTTTAGGAGATATTGTAATTTCTTGGAAATCAGAGGGAGGTGGTTTTTTAAAAAAAATATTAGGGGGAGGTAGATTAACTTTAAAAATTTCAGAAAGTAAAAATTTTCTAAACCAACT
>CAZICA010000018.1:9049-20647 GCA_964537705.1 uncultured Candidatus Saccharibacteria bacterium | reverse complement strand
TCTCTCAATCTCCTCAGAATCTCAACGCTCCCCCAAGGATTAAATCCTGCTTTGTTCATTAAATTTATTGCAAACTCATCCGCCTGATACTCTTGTTTCCTACTTCTTTTCTCTCCTAAAAGCGTGGCTCCTACTTTCGCCCAATTTCGGAACTCGTATTCCTCATCCGCTCCTGCTATCTTTCCTACTACTACCCCTAAAAGTGCCCCTATAACTTCCTTTTCTCTCTGTTTCTGATGATGTCTCAAAACAATATGAGCCATCTCATGAGCAAGCACGAAGGCGAGCTCCTCTTTAGTAGCGCACATCTCCAACATCTTACTCGTAATAAAAATTTTGCCATTCTCAGTTGCATAAGCGTTTATCTCTTTTGTATGCTTTATTCTCACCGCAAAATCCCTTCCCACAACCTTCTCCAACCTTCTCTCTACCTCTCTCAACTCCCTTCTTCCTATACCCCAACACCAATTCAAAATAAAGAAAGAAATTATCAAAAAAATAAAAATAAAACCTCTTTTCATTTTTCTTCCACCTCCTTTGCTTCAAAATCACTGCATTTTCCTGCTACTTGTGCTAGAGTTTCCTCTAGCACAAAATGTTCAAATTTTTTCATTTTACTCGCTTCTATAATCCCTTTAACAATCTCACAATTTCTTTTCCTTTTACAATTTTTACAACTTCTCATTCCTCTTCACCTCCTTTAAATTTTTTACAACGAGAAGCCACTTCTAATAAAAAATATTCCTTATCCTCTTCTTTTAATTTCCCTAATTCTGTTGCTCTTAGAAGTTCTTTTCTCAAGTTACAGATCCTTCTTTTGCAATTTCTACAATTCTTAAATTCCACCTTTACCATTTTTTTCCATCACCTCCTCTTTTCAAATTTTTAAAGTTCTGCCTTAATTTTATCATAAATTTTTAAATTTGTCAAGAACCTTTGTCCACCGCGTAGGTGGTATTTATTGGTTTAAAAAGCGGAAAATTGAAAATAAAAAAGAAAAGAGCAGGCCGGGAAGGAGGCGGGGACCGATCTAAGTCAAATTTTGTTAAAGGATCCAATTTTGACTTTTTGATCGGTCTCCCCTTTTTTGGAGAAACCTGCTCTTTCTTCTCCTGCCTTTTCTGATTCCAAAAGAGAATCAGAATTTTTGGCAGGATTATTTCATAATAACATATCTTTGACAAATTGTCAATATTTTTATTTAATTATTTAAAAATTCCCGAGGTGTCCGGGATTGGCCCCTGCTGGGGTGGTGAAAAAAAATTTTTATTTCTTTTTCTGCCTCTTCTTTAGATGCCGAACCATGGACTGCATTTTCCCTTTCGTTTATTCCATACTCGTATCTTATTGTTCCTGGTTTTGCTTTTTTGGGATCTGTAGCTCCAATAAGTTCTCTTAATTCTTTTATTGCATTTTCTTTTTCCAAAACCATCCCAACAACTGGCCCAGAGATAAGATAATCCATAAATTCTTGAAAAAACGATTTTTCCTTATGAGCAATATAAAGTTTTTCGGCTTTTTCTCTTTCCATTGTTTCCATTCTCATTCTTTTTATTTCAAAGCCTGCTTCCTCTATCTTGGAAATAATTTTCCCTATAAGCTTTCTTCTTACAGCATCTGGTTTTATTAGAAAAAATGTTCTTTCCATATTAATCCCTTTTATAAAACTTTCCGAAGCCATTGACCAGTATAAGATCTCTTTATTTTAATTAAATCTTCTGGAGTACCTTGAGCTATTAAATAACCTCCTTCTTCTCCACCTTCTGGACCCAAATCTATCACCCAATCAGCTGTTTTAATCACATCTAAATTATGTTCGATTACTATCACTGTATTACCTTTATCTACTAATTGATGAAGAACTGATAAAAGCTTTTTAATATCTTCAAAATGCAAGCCAGTGGTAGGCTCATCTAAAATATAGATTGTTTTTCCTGTTGCTCTTCTTGAAAGCTCTGCTGCTAATTTTACCCTCTGAGCTTCACCTCCAGATAAAGTAGTAGCACTTTGACCTAATTTAAGGTATCCTAAACCAACCTTTTGGAGTAATTTTAATTTTTCAATTAAAGGAGGTGGTTCTTTAAAAAATTCTGCTGCCTCATCCACTGTCATTTCTAAAATATCAGCTATGTTCTTTCCTTTATAGTAAATCTCTAAAATTTCTTTTTTATATCTCTTTCCTTGACACTTATCACATATCACATATACATCTGGTAAAAGATACATCTCTATTTTAATTAATCCTTCTCCTTTACAATTTTCACACCTGCCCCCTTTAACATTAAAACTAAAAGCACCCTCGGTGAGTCCCTTTATCTTCGATTCCTTTAAATTAGCAAAAATCTCTCTAATATAAGTAAATAAGCCTGTGTAAGTAGCAGGATTAGATCTTGGAGATCTTCCAATTGGAGATTGATCGATATCAATAACTTTATCTAAATGTTCGAGTCCTAATATTCTTTTATGGGCCCCGGGTTTTATCTTTGCATGATGAAATTCAACAGAAAGTTTTTTTGCTAAAATATCATAAATAAGAGAAGATTTACCAGATCCTGAAACCCCTGTAACACACACAAATACCCCTAAAGGAATTTTTACATCGATGTTTTTTAAATTATTATGAGAGGCACCTATAATCTTAAGATATTTTCCATTTCCCTTTCTTCGCTTTTTTTTGAATTCAATAACTCTTTTTTTAGAAAGATATAATCCAGTAAGAGATTTTTTAGAATTTTTAACTTTAGAAAGCGAACCAGCTACTACTATTTTTCCTCCATTTATACCTGCTCCTGGTCCTATATCTAAAATAAAATCAGCAGATTCAATAACCGATCTATCATGTTCAACAACAATTACCGTGTTTAAAAGATCTCTTAAATCTTTCAAAGTTTTAATCAAATTTTGAGTATCTTTTGGATGAAGACCAATTGTAGGTTCATCAAGTACATAAATTACCCCTGAAAGCCCAGAACCAATCTGAGTTGCTAATCTAAGTCTCTGAATTTCTCCACCAGATAAAGTAGTCGCCGATCTAGAAAGAGTAAGATAAGGGACCCCAACGTCTATTAAAAAAGAAAGTCTTTTTTTAATCTCTTTTAAAAGAGGTAAAGCGATTTGATATTCCTTTTTTGATAGATCTTTTTCAATTTCTTTTAGATTTAGAAATTTAATTAAATTAGAAACTTGCATTTCGGTAAAATCTGCTATTGATTTACCAAGAATTGTCACAGCTAATACTTCTTTCTTTAATCTCCTTCCTTTGCAATCTGGACATGTATAGGTTCGCATATATCTCTCGATTTCTTTTTTAATGTACTCCGATTGTGATTCCTTATATTTTCTTTCTAGATCAGGAATAACCCCTTCAAAAATGACTTCAGTTTTTTTACCCTTTAAATCAAGTTCATAACGCTCTTCTCCTGTCCCCCATAAAATGATTTTCAAAATATTTTTAGAAAGCTTATTAACTGGGACATTGACCGAAAATCCCTTCTTTTTTCCTACTGCCTCTAAAAGTTTCACATACCAAGAAAATCGAGAAGTGGCTCGGGCCCAAGGCTGAATAGCTCCTTCAGCAAGAGTTAATCTTGGATTAGGTATTACTAACTCAGGATCGATTACTAACTTTGTCCCTAAACCAGAACAAGAAGGACATGCTCCAACAGGTGAGTTAAAAGAAAAAAAACGAGGAGAAATTTCTGGAATAGAAAACCCGCATTTTATGCATCCATAGTACTCTGAAAATAAATGTTCTTTCTTTTCTTCTTTATTAAAAATTATAACCTTGCCTTTTCCATATTTTAAAGCTAATTTTACCAATTCTATTAACTTTCCTTTTATTTCTATCTTGTCTTTCAAAACTAATTCTCCTATTAGAATTTCTATATTATGAAATTTGTTTTTTTCAAGCAAAGGTAAATTTTCTTTTAAATTATATAATATTCCATCAATTCTTATTTTTTCAAAAGGTAATTTCTTTATCTCTTCAAGTGTTTGTAGATGCGTTCCTTTCTGATGATAAATGCAAGGAGCAAAAATAAAGATTTCTGAAGATGAAAATTGATCAAAAATCTGTTCAACAATTTCTTCTAAACTTTGCTTTTTTAATTCTTTCCCACAGAAAGGACAATGAGGGTGTCCTATCCTAGCAAAAAGTATTCTTAAAAAATCATATATCTCGGTGATGGTACCTACCGTAGAACGAGGATTTATTCCCGAGGTTTTTGGCTCAATAGCAATTGTTGGAGAAAGACCTTCAATTTTATCTACATCTGGTTTTTCAGAAAGATCTAAAAATCCTCTTGCATATGAAGAAAGACTTTCTACATATCTTCTTTGTCCTTCAGCATAGATAATATCGAAAGCTAAAGAAGATTTTCCTGAACCAGAAACACCAGTGATAACCACAAGTTTATTCTTTGGAATCTTAACATCAATATTTTTTAAATTATGTTCTCTTGCACCAAAAATTTTAATTGAATCTCCCATCTTTATTCCTTAACTGAGTTTTTATTATACTAAGCGAAAAAGAAAAAGTCAATCTAAATAAAGAAAGCGAAAAGCGAAAAGCGAAAAGCGAAAAATTTTCTTTCTTTTGGATATTCCATTCACCCTTCTCTGGACCTGCAAGCTTTAGCTTGCATTCAAACTTCTGATAACCCCACTAAAGCGTGTTGGTCCAATAATGAGTGTGTTTTTCGTTTTTCGTTTTTAGTTTTTCGCTTTAATTGGTTTTAAGTTTTTCGCTTTAGTTGGCTTTTAGTTTTTCGCTTCTAAATGGCGAGCTAAAGCTCACAGGTAGAAAATGATGACTAAATTGCTTTTTTCTTTTTTTTATGCTATTATATTGCCATGTTCAGGAAAAAGGAAATTTTGGCAGGAATTATCCAGCCCGAAACTATTGTTGGTCAAGGGGTTCATCTAGAAGGAATTCTTGAAGCAAAAGGGATTATCCAAATAAACGGTACTTTTACAGGAGAAGTTAGAACCGAAAGTGATGTAATTGTATCAAAAGAAGGAAAAGTAGAAGGACCCATATTTGCAAAAGATCTTACAGTTGGAGGAGAAATTTGGGGAGATATAAATGTAAGAGGAGAAGTTGTTGTTTTAGAAACCGGAAAAATAACAGGAAACATTATTTGTCAAACTCTCGTGGTTAAAAAAGGAGGAATTATTTCTGGAAGAATAACCATGCACAAAGAAGAAAAAATAAAACCAACTTATGAATTGTAGCCATGTATTATTATATTTTCAATCCAGCTGCAAACGCAGGAAGAGCAAAAAAACTCAAAGACAAAATTTTTAAAACCCTGAATGATTATGAAATCGCAGGGGAATTTTTAGAAACACTTAAACCCGGAGATGGATATAATCTTGCCAAAGAAGCTAAAGAAAATGGAATAAAAACTGTGGTGGTAATAGGCGGAGATGGAACGGTAAATGAAATAGCCCAAAATTTGATTAATACAGATATTGCTCTAGGAATTATCCCAACAGGAGAAAATAATATTTTTGCTAAATTATTAGGTATAGAAAATTGGAAGAAAGCTATTGAGATTCTACTTCCTAGAAAATTAAAGGAAATAAATGTTGGAAAAGTTAAAACAGAAAATAATGAAAGATATTTCTGTGCCTATCTTAAAATAGAAAAAACTCAAAAATCTCCAACAATTTGGCAAAAACTATCAAAGGAAATTCCTCGAACTCCTTTTGAACTCCATGTAGAGATCGAAGAAAAACTGGAAGCAAACACTTTAACAGATTTGGTAATAATTAACAATCCTGCTATTGAATCAGATTCCTTTAACATCTTTATAAGTAACCAAGGTAATGTTCCAACAAAGCTCTCTTTCAAAAATATCAAGATTCGCACTAAAAAATCTATACCTACAATCATAGACGGAGAAAATTTTGGATTCACCCCATTGGAAATTGAGTTAATTCCTAAAGGATTAAAAGTGATTGTCCCTAGAGAAATTTTTTAGTATAATACAAGGAAAGGAGGTGGAAATAAGGAAATTTATTATCAACGAAAAAATCAGAGCAAAAGAGGTACTTCTTATAGATGAAGAAGGGAAAAACTTAGGAATTTTTCCTCTAGAAGAAGCTTTAAAAAAAGCAAAAGAAGTAGATCTGGATTTAATCCTAGTTTCTCCAAAAGCTCGTCCCCCTGTTTGTAGAATAATGGATTTTGGAAAATTTAAATATCTTCAAGCTAAAAAAGAAAAAAAATCAAAAAAAGCAAAATCTGAATTAAAAGAAATTCGATTAACCCCAAAAATTTCTACTCACGATCTTGAGATAAAACTAAAGAAAATTAAAGAATTTTTAGAAGAAGGTCAAAAAGTCCGAATTTATGTTCATTTCAAAGGAAGAGAAATTATGTTTCAAGAAAGAGGAAAAGAACTAATAAATGAGATAATAAAAAATCTAGAAGAATTAGGTCAAAAAGAAGGAGAACCAATCTTTCGAGGAAGAAGGCTATCAGTAATAATAACTCCAAAAAAATGAAGCAAAAAACTCATTCAGGAGCTAAAAAGAGAATTAAAATAACAGGCTCAGGAAAACTTAAAAGAAGAAGAGCTTTTAGCTCCCATTTAAAAAGAAAAAAGGATGTAACAAGAAAAAGGAAATATGCTCGAGATTATGATATTTCCAAAGCAGATATAAAGAGATTAAAAAAATTAATTCCTGGAATATAAAATGCCTAGAGTTAAACGAGGAAAAACAACTAGAAAAAGACATAAAAAAATCCTAAAGCTAGCAAAAGGATATCGTCTTTCTAGAAAATCTTCATTCAAACTAGCAAAACAAGCAGTGATAAGAGCTGGTGTTTATGCTTACAGAGATAGAAAAGTAAGAAAAAGAGAATTTAGAAGATTATGGACCCAAAGGATAAATGCCGCGGTAAGAGCTTTAGGCCTTTCTTATTCTAAATTTATTAATTTGCTTAAAAAGAAGAATGTGGAAATAGACAGAAAAATTCTTGCTGATATAGCTATAAAAGAACCTCAGGTATTTGAAAAGATAGTTAGTGAAGTAAAAGAAAACTAAAGATTTCTTCCGCAACATTTCTTGTATTTCTTTCCACTTCCACAAGGACAAGGATCATTCCTTCCTACTTTTTTAAAGGAAGGATTTTGTTTTTGAAATTGGTTTTTATTTCCAGTCTCAGAAGTAGCCAATTGCACTTTTAAAATAGTCCTAACTAAATTAGATCTTATTGCTGCTTCAAGATTCTTAAACATTTTCCATCCTTCCCTTTTATATTCAACTAAAGGATCTAATTGTCCATAACCTCTTAATCCTATTCCTGTTCGAAGATCTTCCATTGCATCTAAATGAAAAGTCCATAAAGTATCAATTATTCTTAAATAAACAATTTTCTCCAACATTCTCATCTGCTCTTCCCCTATTTCTTTTTCCTTTAATTCATAAACTTCTTTTATCCTTTCAAATAAGATTTCTTTAATTTCTTCTTTATCCTTTAACTCTTTAAGTTCAGCTAAAGATGGTAGTTTTTCTTTTTCTACAATTGTTGATGCATTTTCCAAAATTTCTTCAAAATTCCAACTTTCAAAATTTCCTGAGGTATGAAATTCTACAAACAGATCAATCTCCTCTTTTATTAATTCTAAAATCCTTTCCTTTAAATTCTCCTCTTTTAATATATCTCTTCTTAATTTATAAATTGACTCTCGATGTTTATTCATCACATCATCATATTCTAAAACATGTTTTCTTAGATCAAAATTATGAGCTTCTACTTTTCTTTGAGCACTCTCGATTGCTCTGGTTAGAATTTTATTCTCAATAGGTTGATTTTCTGGAACACCAAGTCTATCCATTAATGCTCTTATTTTTTCTGAACCAAAAATTCTCATTAGATCATCCTCTAAAGAAATAAAAAACTGACTGGAACCTGGATCTCCTTGACGTCCTGCTCTTCCTCGAAGCTGATTATCAATTCTTCTTGCTTCGTGTCTTTCTGTACCAATTACATGAAGTCCTCCTAATTCTTTTACTTTTTCATGTTCTTCTTTCCATCCAGGCCTATCAGTATCTGCTCCTCCTAATATAATATCCACTCCTCTCCCTGCCATATTGGTTGCAATTGTTACTGCTCCTATTCTTCCAGCTTGGGCAATAATTTGAGCCTCTCTTTCATGATTTTTTGCATTTAAAACCTCGTGCTTTATTCCTTCTCTTTTAAGTAATTCGCTTAAAAGTTCGTTCTTCTCAATTGAAATAGTTCCTACCAATACTGGTTGTCCTTTTTCATGTCTTTTTTTAATTTCTTTAACTACTTCTTCAAATTTTCCCTTTTCGGTTTTATAAACCCTATCTGGTAAATCTTCTCTAATCATTGGTTTATTAGTGGGAATAACCACAACATCGAGATTATAAATTTTTGCAAATTCCTCAGCTTCTGTAACAGCAGTTCCTGTCATCCCTGCTAATTTTTTATACATCCTAAAATAATTCTGAAATGTAATAGTTGCTAAAGTTTTTGATTCCTTTTTAATTTCTACCCCTTCTTTAGCTTCGATAGCTTGATGAAGTCCTTCTGAATACCGCCTTCCATACATAAGACGACCTGTAAATTCATCTACGATAATCACTTCCCCATCTTTAACTACATAATCTCTATCTCTTTTAAACAAAGCATGAGCTTTTAGTGCCTGCTCTAGATGATGGATTAAAATTATTCCTCTTCCTGGTTGATCATAAATATTCTTTATCCCTAACAATCTTTCCACCTTAGAAATTCCCTCGTCCGTTAAAGTAACCGCTCTCATTTTCTCATCAACATTATAATCAACATTTTCTTTAAGCATCGGAACTATTCTGGCAAATGTCTTATATAGTTCTGTTGATTCTTCTGCTGGAGCTGAAATAATAAGAGGTGTTCTTGCTTCATCTATTAAAATAGAATCTATCTCATCGATAATAGCATAATTCAATTCTCTTTGAACTATATCATTCAGATCAAAAACCATGTTATCTCTTAAATAATCAAATCCAAATTCGTTATTGGTTCCATAGGTGATATCAGCTAAATAAGCTTGTTTTCTTGGAACTTCTATTAAATTTTCTTCCTCGATTTTAACTTGCAATCCCCTTTTTTGAGTTTCCTCTTCTTTAACTAAATAAGCTTTCTCATGGGTAAGAACTCCAACAGATAAACCTAAAAAAAGATATATTTTTCCCATCCATTGAGCATCTCTTTTTGCTAAATAATCGTTAACTGTAACTACATGAACTCCCTTACCTTCTAAAGCATTTAAAAAAACTGGTAAGGTAGCTGCTAAAGTTTTTCCCTCACCAGTTTTCATTTCAGCTATCTTTCCTTGATGAAGGACAATTCCTCCCATAAGCTGGACATCGAAATGTCTTTGACCTAAAGTTCTCTTAGCGGCCTCTCTAACTACAGCAAATGCCTCAGGTAATATAGAATCTAAACTTTCTCCTTTTTTAATCCTTTCTTTAAATTCTTCTGTTTTCTTCCTTAGCTCTTCGTCTTTTAATTTCTCAATCTCAGGTTCAAGCCTATTTATTTTATCAACAATAGGCTTTAATTTATTTAATTCTCTTTGGTTAAGATCACCAAATAATTTTAAAAAAACCATGGCTATTTCCTTCCTTTTTTCTTTCTTACCTTCTTCCCTTTTTTGATAGGAAACTTCTTTCTTTTCCTTTCTCTTCTTACTTCTTTAGGTAAATTTTCTATTTTTCTAAGCGTTTGTTTTATTTTATCTTCTTTTAATCCTTCAGCAAGAAATTCGGCTATTTCTAGCTCTTTTGCTCCTTTTATTTCTTTTGTTTTATCTTCTCTTCTACTTATAAATTTTTCTTTATAAGCTCTTAATTGCTCTTCGATCTTTTCTTGAACTAAATCAATTGCAACTTTAATTTGATGAGCTGCCTGTTTTGCTCGAAAAGATTTATGAGGAGCGAACCCCGTGATTTCACAGACAAATCTATTCCCTTCTTTTCCTGAGGGATCTTCCATTAACTCCACATGAAGTACAACCGCTTGATTATTTTTTACATATTTCTCAAGTTTCCCTATCTTCTTATAAATATATTCTTCTATTTCTGGTGTTAATTTTAAATTACGACAATTAATTGTAATTTTCATTTTATCCTCTCTATATTAACCGTATAAGGACGTAATATTTCGGGAACGATTATTGAGCCGTCTTTTTGTTGATAATTCTCTAAAATTGCTACTAAAGTTCTCGAAATTGCACAGGCAGTACCATTTAAAGTATGAACTAGATTCAATTTTGGCTTTGGCTCTTCCTTTGATGGAGTTTTTCTATATCTAATATTAAGTCTTCTTGCTTGAAAATCAGTGCAATTTGAGCAAGAAGTCAATTCTAAATATCTGCCTTCTCCCGGAAGCCAAACTTCTATATCAAATTTTTTTGCTGCTGCAGGATATCCTAAAGCCCCTGTGCACATTTCAACAACTTGATAATGAAAACCAAGATCTTGCATAATTTCTTCTTCTAAAGAAAGAATCAATTGATGCTCTTTTTCGGAATCTTCAGGTTTACAAAAACTTACCATTTCTAATTTTTCGAATTGATGGACTCTAATAATTCCTTTTGTTTCCTTTCCATAAGCACCTGCTTCTCTTCGAAAACAAGGAGAAAATCCTAAATAATGAATTGGTAAATTCTTTTCTTCTAAAATCTCGTTATCATGATAATTTATTAAAGAAACTTCAGAAGTTCCTATCAAATAAAGATCATCTTCTCCTGGATTTACTTTGTAAATCTCAGATGCTTCTGCACCTGGAAAAAAACTAGTTCCATACATTGCTCTTTCCTTTACCAAATAAGGAGGGATCATCGGGATAAAACCTTTATTAATCAATTTTTCCAAGACAAATTGGATCAAAGCAAATTCTAAAATAACCAAATCTTTTTTAAGATAAAAAAATCTCGATCCAGAAACTTTTGCTGATCTTTCTTGATCGATTAAATCAAGTTTTTTAGCTAATTCCCAATGAGGTTTTGGTTTAAAATCAAATTCCGGTTTTTCTCCATAAGTTTTTATTATTTTATTTTCTGTCTCATCTTTTCCTAAAGGAACTGAATCTAAAGGAAGATTAGGAAGAGAAAGCATTAATTTCTCAAACTCATTTTTTACTTTTTCTAAACTTTCTTCAAGGTTTTTAATCTCTTTCTTTCTAAGAATAGACTCTTTAGTCTTTTTCTTTTCTCTTTTCTGCTCAGCTCTTAAATTATCAAGTTTAGTAATTAATTCTCTTTTTTTTTCGTCAATTTCTAGAATTTCATCAACAATTTTAGCATCTATCTGCCTTTTTGCCAGTTTTTCTTTAACCTCTTCTGCTTTTTCCCTAAATAATTTTATATCCAACATAGATCCACCGGAGATACCATAAGTATATAAAATGCATCCGAACTGAACCTCCTCTAGGCCTGTTAAAGCGAGGATCCTTACTAGTATATTATAACAAAAAAATTGCTAGACGCAAATTCTTTTCCAATTCTGTTTATTCCAATGTTCTCAAAATTTCAAAAATAGATGAAAAGAGTTTCATCCTCTTTGTTAATTATAACTAAA
>CAZICA010000018.1:0-8949 GCA_964537705.1 uncultured Candidatus Saccharibacteria bacterium | reverse complement strand
AATCTCAAAACATCCGCTTAAAGGTGGTCAAATCTTGTTATAGGCATATTCGTGCGAATAAGTCTTATAAAACCTATTTTAATCTTTTGATTAATTTTAATACATGTTTAATCAAGCCGGTTTCATCTTTATCTAACGAATAAAACATATTGTTTCTAGTTTGTCGCGTTTTTAAAATTCCTAAATCTAACATTTTTCTTAAATGCCTTGAAGTGCTTCTAAAAGATAAATTTAGCTCTTCACTTAAACTGCTTACATTCTTTTCAGTATCTCCTTCTAGCAGCTGTAAGATTTTGAGTCTTCTTTCGTTCGCTAAGCCTTTTAAAATTTTTACTAATTTTTTCATGCCCCTCTTTACTCCAAAATTACATTTTTTATTACAAATTTCTATTCAAAAATTTTTATAGGCGTATTCGTACGAATTAGCCTATTTCTTTCTATTTATTAAGTTATTAAGTCTCTTCATAAGTATTCATGCGAGTTAGTTGCTTACAAAAATTAATCCAAAAAACCGTTAATCACCATTATTTTCCCCTCGTGATGCTTGTTTGAATCTTTTTATTAAGAAATCCTTATCTAAGATTGAAAGAAACCAACCTGCTTTTGGACCGGAAATTCTTCCTAGAATTACTAAATAAATTGCCTGAAAGCCCTCTTTTGGTGTTAAATCCATTTTTTTTATCAATTTATAAATCTCGTTATGAAGATCCTCTGGTTTCCATTGTTTTTCTTTGATCAATTTAGCTAACTCTTTAAGAAATTCTTTTTGTTTTGATTTAAGTTTTTTTGCTTTTTGGGGTAATTCTTTTTGAACTTCAAATTTCAAATCTGAGGGAGCATAATTTTCTATCCAATTTAAAAATTTACTAATTTGCTCCTTTAATAGTTTTTCATTTTTAAGTTCCTTTCCATACCCTGTTTTTCTTAAAATCCTTTTGATTTCTTTAAGATTCCCAGCTGCGGATTGAACTGTGTTTATAAAATGACGCGAGGGAATATGAGGCAGAATCTTTTTCCTTCTTTTTTCGATCAATGAAAATTCATAAGCACGAGCAAAATCACATTTACCTTTTGATTTTAGATAAGCTTTTTCCAGTTCAATAAAATCATCTATTTGATCTAAAATTCCTAGACCCAGATCAAGCTCAATATGCCTTGAAATATCTGGCCTTAAAAGAATATATTTTAAAATCTCCGGTTTTAAAAATTTTAAAGCTTCAATAGGTGTTAAAACCACTCCAGTTGATCCTGCCATTGCTCCTTTTCCTTTTAAATAAACCCACTCACAAGCAATTGGAAAAGGAGGTTCGATACCAAAAACTTCTTTTGCAATTCTTTTTCCAGTATCATAGGAACCTCCTGGAGTAGCATGATCTTTTCCAAAAGGTTCAATAGTTATTTTAAAAACTTTCCATCCAGCAGGCCAGTGAATCCTCCATCTTAATTTCCCTTCTCCTTTTGAAAAATCAGCTATACCTTTGTTTCCGCATTTGCAACGATAAGTAACAAGATTAGCTTCAAGATCAGTAAAAAGCACCTCGGTATCAGTTAATTTCCCACATTTTGAACAAATTGGAACAAAAGGTGACCAATTAGAAGGTAATTTTGCATGGGTAACTTCCTGGATAATCTCTTTTATCTTTAAAGTATTTGAAAGAGCAGTTTTAATTACCTCAGTATAAACCCCTTCTTTATATAATTTATCAGCGTAAAAAATCTCTGGTTCTATCTTTAAAATTTTTAAAGCATCAAAAAAAGGAGCTAGAAAATGTTTATCATAGCTCTTATGACATCCGAATGGATCTGGTATTTCAGAAAGTGGCTGACCTATATATTTCTCAAATTTTTTTGGTAAAAAGGGATATAAAGTTCTTAAATGATCAAAATTATCTGCGATAAAAATAAATTTTGCCTTAATCCCTTTATCTTTTAATGATTTATAAATTGCCCAGGCTGTGAGAATCTCTCCTCTTAAATTTCCTAAATGGATCGGGCCGGATGGAGTGATCATTGAAGAAATTACATGGTCCTTTTTTCCTTTTGTCTCTAAAAGTTCTTTTGTAAATTTGTCTGGCCAGAAAAGATCCATTTTTAACTAACTTTCAAAATTTTATAAACAAGCTCTCCTGCAGGAACATTAACTTTAACCACATCTCCAGCAACATGGCCTAAAAGAGCTTTCCCAATAGGTGATTCATTAGAAATTTTACCTTCAGCTGGATTAATCTCTGCTTTACCAACAATGGTAAATTCTTGTTTTTCTCCATCACATTCAACAAGAACTTTAGACCCGATCCTTACTTCTTTGGAACCACCCTTTTCTTTGCCTTTAATTATCACTGCCTTTTTAAGAATATTTTCTAATTCATTTATTCTCCCCTCAATCAAAGACTGTTCATCTTTTGCTGATTCATACTCAATATTTTCAGAAATATCTCCATATTCTTTAGCCTCTTTGATCTTCTGAATAATCTCCGGTCTCTTAACAGTCTTAAGATATTCTAATTCTTCTTTAATTTTTTGATATCCTTCTGGAGTTAAATAAAATTTTTCTTCTTCCATTTTGTCCTCCTTTTGATTAATTTTAATTGATAATATCAAAAAGAACCTATTCTGTCAAGCTTATTTAAAATATCTTCTCATATTTTCAAGTTGTTCTTGATAAGTTTTTGCATAAATGATACTGCCATCAGGAGGAGACATAAAATAAAGATAATCTGTCTCTTTTGGATAAAATACAGCTTCTATCGAATCAAGGCCTGGATTACAAATAGGTCCAGGAGGAAGGCCGAAATTAATATAAGTGTTGTAAGGAGAATTAATCCTGGTATCTTCAAATGAAAATCTATATTTATCCTGTTTTTTAATATAAGCAATGGTAGCACATGATTCCAAAGGTTTATTTAATTTTAATCTCTTCTGAAAAATTCCAGAAACAATTCTTCTATCTTCAGGGGTTCTGGTTTCTCTTTCAATTATTGAGGCAAGAGTAATTATTTGATGAAGGGTAAATTCAGAATTTTTAAGTTCTGTTTCAAATTTAGCGATTTTATTTTCGAAATTCTCTAGAAATTTCCTAATAATTTCTTCTGGAGAAGAATTTACAAAAATCCGATAGGTATCAGGAAAAAGATAACCTTCTAAAGAGGAAGTGTTTTTTAATCCTTTCAGAAATGGATAATCTTTTTTAAAATAAATTACTTTTGCTTTTTGCAAAAATTCCTCTTTTTTAACTATATTCTCTTGCTCTAGATAACTAGCAATTTGATCAAGACGCCAGCCTTCAGGAATAGTTATCCATCTTTCAATCATTGCTCCTTTAATTAAAATATCAATTATCTCTTTTAGGCTCATATCTTTTGAAAGTTGATAAATCCCTGCTTTTAAAAGAGGAGATCCTCTAAATTTTAAATAAGTTAAAACAAGCGATTTATCTTTAACTAAACCTTCCTTTTCTAAATTTGTTGCTATAAGTTTTGCTGAACTCCCTGGTTTAATCTCAAAAATAACCTTTTGAGAACTTTTAGGATCTAAAGGTGTATTTATTGCTTTCTCAAAAGAATAAAATCTAAAAGCAAAAATCAAAAATAAAAAACAGATTGTAAATAAAAATATTTTTTTCATCGGGATTTTTCTAAATATCCTTGTAAAAGAATTTGGGCTGCTATCATGTCTTTTTTTTCTCTAAATTTTTTCTCAGATATATTAAGCTCATGCATTAAAGCCTCTACTAATTTTGTGGTTAATCTTTCATCTTCATAAATAATCTTTAGATTAAGCTTTTCTTTTAGTAGGTTTCCAAATTTTTTTACCTGTTTTGCTTTTTCGCCTTCTTCTCCTTTTAAAGTCAAAGGAAGACCTATTACTATTTCTTTAACATTTTTTTCTTCACAAATTTCTTCGATTTCCGGAATTATTTCTTCAATGGTTTTTTTAATTAAAATAACCTTTAAAGGAAAGGCAAATTTTCTATCCTCGGAAATAGCTAAACCAAGTCTTTTTTCACCAAAATCAATCCCTAAAATAGCCATTTATAATTTATAATTAACTTTTATTTTTATACTTGGTTCAGCAAGGGGGAATCTTTTTAAAAAGGAAGGAAAAAATTTAAGCTCATAGGAAGTAAACTCCTTATCAAGTAGCTCTTCTGCCTCTTCTTTGGTTAGAGAAACTAGTTTCTTTCTTAAAGAGGCTTTATCTATCTTCTTTCCTGTAAAGTATTTTAATCTAGAGATGAGTTTTGCTTTTCCTTCTTTAAAATTAGTTTCAACTATTTTAAATTCCTTCTCTTCCTTTTCTTTAAAAACCCTTTCCCTATCTTGAGCTAAAGAATTAGAAATAAAATCAGCTATTACCTTTTCTAAATCTCTTTTTGAAAATCTTATATTTTTAAGTTTAAGTTTCAAAAAATATTCAAAATTTTCAGCTTCTTCTTCTGCTTGTTTTGAAGCTAGATGAGTTAATATTTCTTCTTCTAAAAGTTCTTCCAAAAATAGCTCCTGCTTTTTTCTTGCTTCCTCTTCTAATTCCTCTTTCAATTTTTGAGAAAGTAAAGCTTTAAGATCATTTTCAGCATTTATAAGATCTTCTTGAGTAACGATCTTTACTTTTTTTGAAGATCCTCCTTCCATATTAGCCTTACTTATCCCAAAAATCACCTCTTCTCTTCCTGGAAGACCAGGAATAGTAAATCTAGTTGGAGGAATATTATATTGCTCTCCTGGTTTTAAAGCCTCTACTTGAACTTCTACTTGAGCGGGGATAACATCTCCCAAAGGAGAAACTGTTGCTGGAGGAACAAGAACGAAATGGGTTGACTTAAAAATAAGTCCTTCTTTTGAAAGAAATTGAGTGTCTTTAATAAGAGGTTGGGCCTCACCTGTTTTGTTATAGATTATAATTGTTCCTTTTGCCTTATTTCCAATGTCCTTTTCTCCAGAGGATTTAAATTCCTTTTTTTCTTCGGCTATTTTTTCGTAAATTTTTATAGGAATTTTATAAGAAGGATAGCTTAAAACTGGTTTTCTAAGATCAGAAGTCAACTCTATTTCAAATTCTCCCTCGGTTTCTATCGCTGGTAAATCGATTGTCAATTCTACTTGAGGGAAAAATAAATAAATTAATAAAATCAACAAAAATAAAATAGAAAAACCTCCTATTATAACACCTTTTGGAATTTTTATCGTTTTCTTTTTTCTTGAAAAAGTTTTCTTCTCTTTTTGGGGTTGGCTTATCGATTCATGATAAACAGGAAACCCGCATATTGAAGCAAGATTGATTCCTTCTTTATCTTGGGTAAGGATAGAAATTTCCTTCCCAAGTTTTTTAGCCTGATCTTTTAATAATTTTAAATTTATAACAGAAGAAAATAAAACAGCACCGGTGGGTACAACTAAAGTAATTTTTTTCTCTTTTATTCTTTTAATTTTAGAAATTACCGAGGTTATTTCTTCATTTTGATCTACAAATAATCTCATTTTATTCCTCTAAAAGTGAAGTAGTTTTTGAAAACAAACTAGAAATAAGATCTTCTTCCATTAAATCCAAAGCTATATTTACCAAAGAAAGGGGTGTAATATCCCATGGATTTTTGAGTTTACCTGTTTCATCAGAAATTCTATTGATATCCTTTGGTGTAATAAAATTTATCTTTGGTTTTTTAGTAAAAGCTAGTTTTTTTGTCCAATCTAAATCTTTTAAAACCTCTTTAATCTCTGGCAAAAGACTCCCGCCTCCACAAAGTAAAATTTGGGAAGGAAAATAATCTATCAAAGAAAATTCTGAAAGAGCTAAAATTACTCCTTCCAGCCACACTTTTGCATCCTCTAATAAAATTTCTCTTAATTTATTTTTGATTTTTTGGTCTAAATTTTTTCCTACAGAATAATTTATTTTTAATTCTTCTGCTTTTTCAAAAGGAAGATCTAAAACTTGAGCTATTCTTTTTGTAAAAACCCTTCCACCTAAAGCAAACATTTTAGTTCCTTCTATAGCTCCTTGTCTGACCACAGAAATATCAGTTGTTCCTCCGCCTATATCGATAAAAATTGCGCCAAATTCTGGATTTTCAGAAAAAGTTTGAGAAACTGCATAGGGTTGGGCTGTAATCCCTATCAGTTCCAAACCTAGTTCAGTGGCAATTGTCTCCAATGAAGAAAGATGAACCAAAGGAGCAAAAGCACAGAAAATATCTAGAATCAAATTCTTTCCTCTGAATCCGACTGGATTCAAAATTTTATAACCATCGATTTTTAAATCGCAAATGCCAGAATTAACTAATCTAATATCTATATCTTCATTACCTCGTTCCAAACTTATTTGATTTCTAACCTGAGAAAGAGCTTTTTCAATTGCTTTTTTACTAATCTGCTCTAATTCTTTCAAATTTATTGGTTTTTCTGGCCTTTTTCTTTGAATTTCTAATCTGGTAACTATTCCCTTTACTAATTCTCCAGCAATTCCTAAAATTACCTTTTTGGGAAAAATACCAGCTTCTTCCGAAGCTCTATTAATTACCTCTTCACAATTTAAAAGAACTCTTTCTATATCAAGAATTGCTCCGGAGTGCATTTCTGAAAGTCCTTGTCTTTGTCTAGAAGCTCCTTTTATGATCGCTCTTTTTTTAACCCCTCTTTTATCCTCATATTCTAATTCAAAAACCAGAGCTTTTACAAACTCTGTTCCAATATCTAAAGCTAGGCCCCATTTTGGCCTTTTTTTAACTAAATTTATTAATTTACTTAGCATCTTATTCTAAAATAGCTTTAATTCTCCTTATTCCTGCTGCTGAACTTTTCTCTGATATTATTTTAAATTTACCTAGTTCTTTAGTGTTTTTAACATGAGGACCAGCACAAATTTCTTTAGAAAAAACCTCGCCTGTCTTTGGATTAAAGATGGTGTAAACACTTACCTTCTCTGGATATTTTTCACGGAAAAAGGCTAAAGCTCCTGATTTAATTGCTTTTTCATAGCTCATCTCTTCTTTCTTTACTTCCAATCCTTCTTTTATTTTTTCATTTACCAAATCTTCTACTTTCTTTTTTTCTTCTTCTGTTAATTTCCTAGGATGAGAGAAATCAAATCTTAATCTTTCTGGACTAATATCAGATCCTTCTTGTCTTACATGAGAACCTAAAACTTTTCTTAAAGCAGCGTGAAGTAAATGGGTTGCTGTATGAAATTTAATTACTTTCTCTTTTTCTTCCTCTGTTTTTAAGCTCTCTATTCCTACTCCTCCAAATTTCTTTTGAGCACCTGCTCTTGAAATCTCTTGATGTTTTTGAAGCTCTTTTTCAAATTCAGTTTCTGAAACTTCAAATCCTTCCTCCTCAGCCATTTCTTTGATAATCTCTAAAGGAAACCCAAAAGTCTGAAATAGATCAAAAGCCTCTTTTCCGCTTATTTCTTTTATTTTTTTACTTTTAAGCAATTTCTCAAATTGATTTAATCCCTTCTGAAGGGTTTTTCTAAATTTGTTTTCTTCAGTCTCTAAAGTGTTATCAATAATATTTTTATTTTGAATGAGTTCAGGATAGAATTGATCATAGATCTCTATCACCTCCTTTGCTAAATCCTTTAAAAAGCTTTTTTCGATTCCTAAAAGTTTTCCATGAACTATTGCTCTTCGAATAAGCCGACGCAAAACATAACCTTGTTCTTTATTTGAGGGATAAACTCCATCAGTAATTAAAAATACTGCTCCCTTTATATGATCAGCTATTATTCTAGTTGATCTTAAATTCCTTTTTGCCTTATCTGTTAATTCCTCTATTCTTCTAATTATTTTGTTGAAAAGATCTGTTTCAAAAACATTTCTCTTTTTCTGAAGAATCATTGCAATTCGTTCTAGCCCCATTCCTGTATCAATGTTTTTCTTTGGCAATTCAACCAAATTCTGGTTTTCGTCCTGAAAATATTCCATAAAAACCAAATTCCAAATTTCAATAAATCTATTGCATTCACAATTTGGACCGCATTGAGTTCCTTTTTTGCAAGGTTTTTGAGTAAGATCATAATGAATTTCTGAGCAAGGTCCACAAGGTCCGATTGGACCTGGAGGGCCCCAAAAATTTTCATCCCTCCCAAACTCAAAAATTCTTTCTCTTGGTATTCCTACTTCTTGCCAAAATCTGATAGCTTCGGCATCAGTGCAAAGCCCAGATTTCATCCAATTTCTCATTACCTCATCACAGAATTTTTCAGAAGTCCCAAAAACAGTAATCCAGAGTCTTTCGGGGTCGAGCCCAAGTTCTTTGGTTAGAAATTCAAAAGCAAATTGGATTGCCTCTTTTTTAAAATAAGAAGTTGGATGCCCTCCTATCGAGAAATTTCCTAGCATTTCAAAAAAAGTAAGATGGGTTTCATCTCCAACCTTATCAATATCTGAAGTTCTAAAACATTTTTGAACTGAGGTAAGTCGAGAATAAGAAAAATCTTTCTGTGGATCTGCCTCTCCTAAAAAATAGGGTTTTAATTGCTGCATTCCAGCAGTAGTAAAAAGAACCGATCTATCTTTTGGAATAAGTGAAGAAGAAGGGATCTTTAAATGTCCTTTCTCAACAAAAAAATTTATAAATTTTTCTCTGATAAGTTGACTCCACATAATTTAATAGTTTAATATAATAATAGCAGAGAGGAAGTTAAAATTCAACGTCAAAGCCTATCTTAATCTTGACAAAACTAAAAATTTGCGCTATAATAAGCCATAAAACACAAAAATGAAAGAACTCCAGGCTCTTTAAAAATTTAAAAACCCCAAAGGGGTTTAGATAGATTTATTTTGGAAAAGTTTTCTTTTTATAAAAAATCCAAAAAAGGAGGTGAGAAAATGAAAAGATTAGTTTCATTTGTACCTCTAGTAATTTTTGTCTTTGTTTTAATTTCATGCGGTAAAGGAGGTGGACCTGTTACAGTTGCAGTACCAGAAGGAACAGCGAGAATAGAAGG
>CAZICA010000017.1:5208-20861 GCA_964537705.1 uncultured Candidatus Saccharibacteria bacterium | reverse complement strand
GCTTTTAGTTTTTCGCTTTATATGGCAAAATAAGTGGTTACAATTTAAGAGGGAAGGATAGAAGGTGTAATTTACAAAAATTATTGATTTTTTTCTTAATTTATGCTATAATAAAATAATTCAAAAATGAAAACAAAAACAAAAATTGAAAAAGAAAAATTTGCTGAGATAGAAAAAGAAAAAATAATTCCTTCTGAAAAGGAAAAAGTTATTTTAAGAAAAGAGGAATTAGCAGAATTAAAAGCAGAACCAGAAAAACCTGAGATTTCAAAAGAAGAAATAGAAAAGATCAAAAAAAAGCAGGGAGAACTTCCCCCTCAAATTAAATTGGAATTAGAAGAACCAATTATAAAAAATCAAGTTCCTGAGGAGGAGCTTTTTAAAAAAGCTTCTTTTCTTTTAAGAAAAGGTTATAAAGGAGCTCCAAATTGGCATAGATTTCAACAAGATGTAAATGATTTGATGGGAGGCTTGTTAAAATAGAACTTCTATGGTAAAATTTTTATCAAGATGAGTCCTCAGGTTATAAATTGGTTGATTTCTTTAATTATTGGTTTTGTAGTTTTTACTATAGGATGGGCCATTTTTTTAATTTTGGCTAATTTAATCCAGAAAAAGGCAAAGGTTAAAAAAGCATTAGATAGAGTTGTTTTAAGAGTTTTAGTCCCAAAAGAGGAATTAAAAGAAGTAAGAGATCCGAAGGAATTAATAGCTCAAGCATCGCAGTTATTTGCTTCTTTATATGATTTTAAAAAGGGTTGGAAAAGTAAAATCCTGGGTCAGGATTGGTTTTCTTTTGAGATTCTTTGTGAAGAAAAATTGATCACTTTTTATGTTTCTTGTCCAGTTGAGAAAAGGGAATTGATAGAGAAGCAAATTACAGCAATTTATCCTTCAGCGATTCTTGAAGAAGTAGATTTACCAAATATTTTTCCAGAAAAATGCGAAGTAGCAGCTGCTTCTCTTGGTTTGGCAAAATCTTCTGTTTATCCTATTAAAACCTATAAAGCATTAGAGGTTGATCCTTTAAATTCTATTACCAATGCTTTAGCAAAACTCTCCGAGGAAGAAGGAGCAGGTATTCAAATATTGATAAGGCCGGCTAGTGATTTTTGGCGAAAACAGGCTGAAAAAAGAATAAAAGAACTTCAAGAAGGAAAAAAACCCAAAAAATTTTCTTTAGGAGAATCAATAATTACTTTGGGAAAAAGTCTGGCAGCGCCACCTTCTTCAAAAGAAGGAGAAAAAATCTATCAACCAACTCCTATTGAAGAAGAAATTATAAAAGCAATTTCAGAAAAATCTGCTCAAGTAGGTTATGAGACCTTAATTCGAATTGTGGTAGCATCCCAAAACAAAGCTTTAGCAGAGATGCATCTTAATAATATCATTGGTGCTTTTGTTCAATTTACCGATCCTAATTTAAATAAGTTTAAAAAGCTTAAAGAACCAAAGAATAAAACTATCACTAATTTTGCTTTTAGATTATTTCCCTCTCAAGCAACAAAAACAATTTTAACTCCTGATGAACTTGCTTCTATTTTTCATTTTCCAAATAAATTTGTTGAAAGTCCAAATATTCATTGGCTTTTAGCAAAAAGATTGCCCCCTCCTGCAAATGTCCCCAAAGAGGGAATTTCTTTAGGCTATAATATCTACAGAGGAATTAAAACAGAAATAAAAATAAAAGACAATGATTTACGTCGCCATTTTTATCTAATTGGAAGAACTGGCACAGGAAAAACAACATTAATGCTTCGAATGATTATTCAGAATATAAAAAGAGGAGATGGTGTTTGCTATATTGATCCTCACGGAGATGCAGCAGAATTTATTTTGCAAAGAATTCCAAAAGAAAGGGCTGATGATGTTATTTATTTTGATCCTTCAGATACTGCAAGACCAATGGGATTTAATTTACTTGAGGCGGAGACACCTGAGCAAAAAGATTTTATAGTTCAAGAGCTTGTTTCTATATTTTATAAACTTTTTGGTACAGAGATGATAGGACCTAAATTTGAACATTGGACAAGAAATGCCGCTTTAACTCTTATGGAATCAAATGATACTTTAATAGAAATTCCAAGAATTTTTACAGATAAAGAATTTGAAAGATCAAGGGTGGAGAAAGTAAAAGATCCTGTAGTTCGTTCATTCTGGGAGAAAGAATATGCTCAGACAACAGATTTTCATAAATCAGAAATGCTAGGGTATTTTGTATCTCGCTTTGGTAGATTTATTACCAATGATATGATGAGAAATATTATTGGTCAAAGAAAATCTTCTTTTGATATTAGAGAGATTATGGATGAGGGAAAGATATTTATTGTTAATTTATCTAAAGGAAAAATAGGAGATGTAAATGGAAATTTACTTGGTTTAATTTTAGTTTCAAAGATTCAGATGGCTGCAATGGCAAGAGCAGAACTGCCTCCAGAGAAAAGAAGAGATTTTTATCTATATATTGATGAGTTTCAAAATTTTACGACTGATTCGATAGCAGTTATTCTTGCCGAGGCAAGAAAATATGGGCTTATTATGTGTATGGCTCACCAATATATAGCTCAGCTTCAGGAAAATATTAGAGATGCTGTTTTAGGTAATGCTGGAAATATTGCTTGTTATCGAATTGGAGTTGAAGATGCAGAGGTGATGGCAAAGGAAATGGCACCGCTTCTTTCAGAAACAGATTTAGTAAATATCGAGAAGTTTAATTTTTATCTTAAGATGCTAATTGATGGGACAGCAACAAAACCTTTCAATGTTTGGCCAGGGAACATTTATCAAGATCCAGAATATGCAGGTGATCCAAAACTTGGAGAGGCTATTAGACAACTTTCCAGATTAAAATATGGCAGAGATAGAGAAATAGTGGCAGCTGAGATTTATGAAAGAACCAAGTATTAAAATTTTGAAAATTTCCAGTCAATTATTTTAAGCAAAATATTTTTAAATCCCAACCAATTATCTTCCTCTAAAGAAAAAACTAAATCGATTTTTTCTCCAGGTTTTAAACCTTCTTTTTTTATATCAAATCCTATTGCATTAAAAAGTAAATTTTCTTTTTTTAATTTCATTTTTAAAATTTCCGAATTTTTTATTTCTTTTATTTCTACATTTTTAAGTAAAAATAAAGGCTTGGAATTTCCTTCGCCCCAAGGTTCAAATTTTTTTAGATCTTTTAAAAGATCAAAATTTATATCAGAAGCTTGAAGTTCAACATCTATTTCTAATCTAGGTTGGAGAGATTCTTTATCTAATTTTGCTCGAGCAATTTCTAATAATTTTTCTTTAAATAAATCTAGATCTTTTTGAGCCAAAGTAAAACCTGCTGCCTTTCTATGACCTCCAAATTTAATCAGAAGCGGTTCACAATGGGTCAGAAATTCTACTATATTTAGTTTCAAGTTAGATCTGCAAGATCCTACAGCCTCTTTTTCATAAATCCCTATTGCAAAACAAGGCTTCATATATTTTTCAGCTAATTTTGATGCCACCAAACCGAGAATTCCTCTTTCCCAGTTTTTACCGGTTATCACTAAAATAGGATTTTCTAGATTAACTTGTTCTATTGCCTCTTTTAAAATTTTTTCTGTTAAATTTTGTCTTTTTCGATTAATTTCTTCTAATTCTTTTGCTAGATAAAAAGCTCTTTCTTGGTCTTTAGCAAGAAGTAACTGAAGCGCTTTTTTTGCGTGGCTGACTCTTCCAGTTGCATTCAGGCGTGGCCCAATAATAAAAGAAACTGTGAAATTGTTAATCTTGTTTTTATTTACTTTCGCTAGATCATAAAGTGCAAGTAACCCTTTTCTTTTTGTTTTAGAAAGAACTAAAAGACCCCATTTTGCTATAATTCTATTTTCACCAAGAAGAGGAACTAAATCTGCTATTGTTCCTAAAGCAGCTAAATCTAGAAACCATTTTAATTCTTCTTCCCAATTTGGTAGATAATCTTTTAAAATAGCTTGTGCCAGTTTAAGTCCAATTCCTACTGCTGCTAATTTTTCATTGTGTAAAATTGCATAAGCATTTGGAAGAGATTTTTTTCTTTGGTGGTGATCTAAGATTATTACGTCAATTCCAGCTTTATTTGCTAATTCGATTTCCTGAAAATTGGAAATACCACAATCAACTGTAAAAAGAAGTTTTACTCCTTTTTCTTTAAGTTTTTTAAGTCCTTCTTTATTTAGTCCATAACCTTCTTTTATTCTGTCAGGTATATAAATTTCTATATCTAAAGCATTTAATTTGGATAATAGTTCCCATAAAAGAGCAACAGAACTTATTCCATCAACATCATAATCTCCCCAGATTCCTATTTTTTCTTTTGATTCTATTGCTTTTTTAAGCCGCTTTTTTATCTTTTCTACTTCTGGATCTTTTAATTTTTTAAAAAGATTTTCATATTTTGGTTCGAAAAAATCTTTTATTGATTTTTGATCCTTTAATCCTCTGTGATAAAGTAATTTTAAAATAATTGGATTTAAAGAAGGAAATTTTTTAAAAAAATTTTTGGGAGGATTTTTTTTAATTTTCCAAATTTTTTCTTTCATTTATAAAATACTCTGGTTGGAATTCTTAAATCTACATATTCTCTAATTTTTGGCCTAACTTTTAAAAATTCTATTAGAATTTTAAGCTGGGAATCAAAATCTGAGGTTGTGTTAAACAAAATATAAAAACCTCGATCAGTTAATACTTTTAAATCAAAAGTGGTTTCTTCTATTTGGAGAGATTCAATTAAAAGCCCCGTTCTTTTTGGTAATTTCTCATAAACTTGATTAACAAACAAAACAAAATCTCCAGTAACTATTTTATTTCCAACTTTTACTTCAAGATTTTTTAAATCATTTACGCAAGGAATATCAGCAAGCTCTTTTTCATCTTTAATTTCTGAAGTTATTGTTCCATCGGAGTTTATTAAATATTTTTTTTCTTGAGTAATCCAACAAAGTAGGTTAGATTTTTCTATAATTTTGAGTTTAATAGTCCCAGGTGGAATTCGATAAATTTTTAAATCTTTAATTCTTGGAATCTCAGTTAATAAGTGTTCTTTAGGTTTTTTTAAATTTACCAAAAAAATATTTTTGCCTTTTACTTCTTTTAAAATTAAGTTTTTAATTTGCTGACTTTCAATAACTTTGTTTCCCACTATAATTATGTTTTTAATTGTAAATAAAGAAGAGAAAAAAAGTAAAATAAAAAAGAAAATTAGACAAACAAAAAAAATAAGCCGGAACACAAATCTTTTGGAGATTCTAATTACAAATTTCTTTTCTCTGATTTTGTAAAACTTTTTAAATCTCCTTATTTGAGCTTTAATTCTTTTTGCTTTTTCTTTGTAAGAATAGATCATTATTCTAAAATCTTTTCTTCACCTTCTTTTAAAGGAATTCCTTTTTCTGATTCAGGAGAAATAATAGCATTTTCTATAGTAGCCCAAGAAGCCTTTCCACCTTTTGGTAAAAGAACTGTTGCTTGATCTCCTGGTTTAAGTTTGAAATAAGTGACTGAAGCAAGCAAAACTTTATAAGTTTTTCCATCAACCTCAACTTTATATTGATCATCTTCATAAACTATAGTTCCTATTTTCTTTTCTCTTTCAACAGGTCCAATTTGTTTAAAGATAAATGAACCATCATCAGCTATAGTTAATTTCAAAAGATCTCCTTCTACCAATTTAGATTTAGAAGCATAATTTTGGGGAACAGGATATTTTTTGCCATCAGGACCTATCATAAATTCTCCATCAAAAACTCCTTCAATTATCTTCCCAGAGTTAGAAGATGGAGGAACTGATTTTAATCTAAGATCAACAACTTCTGGTTCTTCTTTTTCTTCTTTGATTTCTAAAATAGTTTTTGCTTTTTGAATTTCTGTTTCTAGTTTTTTAATTATTTGTTTTAACTGTTCTAATTTTTCCATTTTTAGACCTCCTTTTATTTTTTATTTTTCGGCTTTTTAAACCAATTTTTTCGACCAATGATTTTTAATTATAGCAAATTATAAATAATTTGTCAATATTTATTAACCACCTAATATCACCTTGCTGATATAATTGGCAATAGACCAAGAAAGGAAAATTAGAATGAGACCGATAAACGCTCCTATTAAAGCATTTTTTGCTCTCCGCACCTGATCAGGATTCCCTCCTGAAGTGAGAAGTAAAAATCCTCCATAAAGTATCATAAAAAAAGCAAATAATCCTGCTATTCCTGTCAAAAGGGGAAGGATTTTATTATAAATCCAATAATCAATTAATTCCTCTGCAGATTGTTGCTGAGTAGAAGCTGCGAAAACGAAACCAGGAATTATTAAAGAAAGTAAAAGAAAGATTTTCTTATTCATTTTCTTCCTTTTCCTCCTCTTTCTTTATTCTATAGTAAACAAGATTAGATCTTTTCTTTTTTCCAGTATTTGTATGTGCTTCGGCATAGAAAACATAGGTTCCTTCTTCTTTAGGTTTTTGCCAAGTATAGAGATATCTTCCTTCTCCTGAGGAAATTAAAACTTCTGCTTCCTTTTTTGCATTTACATAAAATATAACTTTTTCAATTTCCGCTCCTTTTGGAGCCGAGGTTTTTGCTTCGAAAAGTACTTGGGTTTTATTTTCGTCAATTTTTGAAAGAATTATTTCTGGTTTTTCAGGATCTGGGAAAAGGGTTAATTTTATTTTATCCTCAGCTGTTAGACCCAATTTATCTGTTAATTTAACTTTGATTTCATGGGTTCCTTTTGCTGCATCAAGTATATCCCAAGAAAGATCAAATGGAGAAAGTAAATTTTCTGCAAATTTTTCTTCATCAATGAAATACTCAACCTTATTTACCCCTAAAGGAGCTCTGAATTTGATTTTTATCTCAAGAGTACCTGTAATTTTTGAATTTGGTTCAGGGGAGATTATTTCAAGCTCAGGCTGATTTTCTTCTAAAAATTCACTACAGTCAAATTCTTCTGTTGGAAGATTATTATATCCTTGGGCTTTTGCCCATTCCAAAACAGGTCCTTCCCAGTTTGGTAAATCTGGACGAATTGAGTGAACTTCTAAAAATACTTTTTCTTCGACTAAAGCTTTTGGACAATTTTCTCCTGCAAGTTTATATTCTTCTTCTTCAAGATCAGGATAAAGTTTTTTCATTGGAATAACTTTCAAAATTTTATGAACGTTATCTTTTTCAATCTGAGGGGCCCAGGAAGTAAATATTTCTTCTCTTGTTTTTAGTTCTTCTTTTAAATTTTCAGGGATATCATCTAAAGGTAGTTTACCTGTTAGTTCATCCACTACAATTTTTTGAATTCCTGAGGGCACAGGAAATTCTTCAACAGGAGTATTTTTTAAAGCTTCTTCCATAAATCTGTGCCAGATAGGCGCTGCCACCATAGCTCCTGCTGCTTTGTTCATTGGTGATCCATCGTTATTACCAACCCATACTCCTACTACCAAAGAAGGGGTATATCCTATTGTCCAAGCATCTCTATATTCATCTGTAGTTCCTGTTTTAACTGCTGCCGGTCTATCTTTCAAATTTAGAATACTTCCTCTTCCAAAAGTAATTTCTCTAGCAGAGTCATCAGCTAAGATATTAGTAATTAAATAGGCAATTTGGGGATCTAGGACTTCTTCAATTTCCGGCTCCGCCTCAAAAAGCAATTCGCCATCTTTTGTTTCTACTTTTAAAATAGGAGTTAATTCTACTTTCCTTCCCTGATTTGCAAAGACCCCATAAGCAGCGGTTAATTCAAGTAACCTAACTTCACCTCCTCCTAAAACCAAAGAAAGACCATATCGCCATGGTTCGTTTAAACTACTTATTCCTAATTGCTTTGCCAGATCACAGGCATTTTCTACTCCAACCAAAAAGAGAGTTTTTACAGCAGGGATATTTAAAGAATTTCCAAGAGCTTTTCTCATTGTTACAATTCCATGTTCCTTTTTATCATAATTTTCAGGAATATAGCCGGTGCCAAAATTTGTTTTTACATCCAAAAGCATTGTTGCAGGAGTGAATCCTTGTTTGAACGCTGCAGCATAGACGATAGGTTTTATAGCAGATCCTGGTTGGCGTAAAGAAAGGCAAACATTTACATTTCCTTCATTTTCGATATCAAAATAATCAACTGATCCCACCATGGCTAAGATTTCACCTGTTTTTGGATCAATTGCTACAAGGGCAGCATTTTTTGCTCCTTTCTCTAAATTCTTTTTTGCTTGTTCTTTGACTATTTTTTCTGCCAATTTTTGAAGTTCTAAATCTAAAGAAGTAGTTACTATTAGTCCTCCTTCGGTAAGCATTTTTTCACCAAATTTTTCTGCTAAAATTTCCTTTACATACATTACGAAATGAGGTGCCAAAATATCCTCTCTTTTTTCTTTAAATTTTATTTCCTCCTTTTTAGCTTTTTCTGCTTCCTCTTCAGAAATAAATCCTAATTCAGCCATTCGATCAAGAATATAATCTTTTCTTTTAAAAAGCTCTTTTCTATGAGGACCATAAGGAGAATAATAAGTTGGAGCACGAGGAATTGCTGCAAGAAGCGCTGATTCGGCAAGAGTTAGATCTTTAGCATCTTTTCCAAAGTAAGTTTCTGCTGCTGCTTGAATTCCATAAGCATTATTTCCGAAAGGGATTTCATTGAGGTACATTTTTAAAATTTCGTTTTTTGAATAGATTCTTTCAATCTCTATAGCTAAGATAAGCTCTTGAATTTTTCTAGACAAAGTTCTTTTTGGTTTTAAAATGGCGTTTTTTATAAGTTGTTGGGTAATGGTTGATCCTCCTTGAAGTGATTCTCTATGGGTGAGATTATAAAGAAGTGCCCTGAAAATTCCTTTTAAATCAAAACCTTTATGTTTATAAAAATCTGCATCTTCACACGCTATTGTTGCCCATTTGATCCATTCTGGCATTTCCGAAAATTCGATTAGAGTTCTTTTCTTTTCTCCATGAATTTCATAAAGAAGTTTTCCTGATCTGTCCAAAATTTTTGTAGATTGAGCTATTTTTCTTGAAGAAAATTTATAAGGATTAGGAAGATCTTTTGAATACCAGGCAAATAAAATAGAAATAAAAAGAAAAGTGGAAAAGAAAAGATAAAGTCCACCTCTGATTAATTTTCTTATATTAAATTTTGGAGCTCCTGTTGACTCCTTTTTTAATTTTTTTAAAATTTTAAGCCTTGCTTTTTTTCTTCGTCGAATAGACATTGTGTTTACAATTATAGCAAATTAAAGTAAAATGTAAAGGAAAGTTTATTCTTTTTCAGAAGGAGGAGCCTATGATAAAAGAACCAGATGAATTATCTTCTTTTCCCGAAATAAGGGAAATCGAATCAAAAGAAAAAGAGCCTACTGAGACAATTTATTCTTTAAATCAAAAAAATGAACTTATCAACAAATTTATTGAAGAGAAAGATTTGCCTTCGGAGATAGTGAACCTGAAAAAAGATCCTTTTTGGAAAAAATTCGAGATCAACTGGATTGAGAAGGAAAATGGAGAAGTAAAAATTTTTGCTCTTAATTATTCTATCGATCAAGTTATAAATCCAGATGATTTACTTCCACTTGATATTTCTATTAGTTTTTTCGAGAAGGAACCCGGTGGTGAAGTGGTGTTTTTAGAACCAATCCACCCTTCAGAGGAAACCAGATATGTTAAAGGAAGAAGAAAGTGGCAGACAGTTAAATTTTCTTCTTTTGAGGAATTAAAAAGTCTGTGTTTAGATAAATGTGAAGAATTTTTAAAGGAGAAATTGAATAAATTTAAAAAATTGCGTGAAAATTTATTAGACAAAGATAACAAATGAAAATATCGGATGAGAAAATTGAAGAACTTTTAACTCGAGGAGTTGAGGAAGTAATTGTTAAAAAGGATCTAATCAAGAAATTAAAATCAGGTAGGCAACTCAGAATAAAACATGGCATTGATCCCACTACTTCAGATCTTCATCTAGGTTATGCTGTTGTTTATCAGAAATTGAAGGAATTTCAAGATTTGGGTCATAAAGTAATTTTTTTAATAGGAGATTTTACAGCAAGATTTGGGGATCCAACTGCCCAGAAAAAAATGAGGGGTTTAAGAGGAAAAGAGGAGGTGCTCGAGTTAGCTAAAAATTATATGGCTCAAGTAGGAAAAATTTTAGATCTTGATAAATTAGAGATAAGATATAATGGCGAGTGGTATGATAAGATGTCTGCTGAAGAACTTCTAAGATTGGTATCTCGATTTACTGTGGCAAGATTACTTGAGAGAGATATGTTCCAAGAAAGGATAAAGGCTCATCAAGAAATAGGATATCATGAACCAATTTATCCAATTTTGCAAGGTTATGATTCAGTGATGCTAAAAGCAGATTTAACAGTATGTGGGATTGATCAAAAATTTAATGAACTTTTAGGGAGAGAACTTCAATTACAATTCGGTCAACCCCCTCAAGATTTAGTTTTGATGCCACTTCTTATTGGAACCGATGGGAAGCATAAAATGAGTCAAAGTTTAGGAAATTATATCAAGATTACTGAATCGCCGAATGAAATGTATGGAAAGATTATGTCAATCCCAGATGAGATAATTATTCATTATTATCAGCTTTTAACAAGAATTGATGAGAAAGAAATAAGAAAAATAGAAAAAGAAATGAAAAAAGGCATACTTAATCCAAGAGATGCCAAAGCAAAATTAGCAAAGGAAATTGTAACCATCTATCATGGAAAAGAAAAAGCAGAATTAGCAGAGAAAGAATTTGAGAGAGTTTTTAGAGAAAGAAAAATACCCTCCAAAATCCCGGAATATAAAATTTCTTTAGAAGAGGCGAAAATAAATGAGCTTATTTATCAAATAGGTCTTGTTTCTTCCAAATCAGAAGCCAGAAGAATGATAGAGCAGGGAGCAGTTGAAATAGATGGTTCAGTAATTAGAGAATTTGATAAGAAAATAAAACTCAAAGATAAAATGATAATAAGAGTAGGGAAAAGACGTTGGGCGAAAATTAGGACAAAATGATAAAGAATAGGTTAAAACTTTTGATTAAAAAAGCAATTAAAAAAGCACAGAGAGCAGGAAAATTGCCTCAGTTTAAAATTCCTGAAATAGAACTTGAGACTCCTAAAATAGAAAAATACGGAGATTATTCTTCTCCTATTGCGTTGAAAGTAAAGATAGAAAAAAAGGACCCAATAGAAATTGCAAAAATTATAGCTTCTTTTATTGAGAGCCCTTATCTTCAAGAAATTAAAGTAGAAAAACCTGGTTTTATCAATTTTTTTCTTAAGGAGGATTTTTTTTATAAGGAATTGAAAAATATTTTAAGATCGAAAAACAAATATGGGACTAATAATTTAGGGAGAGGAAAAAAAGTTCAAATCGAATTTTTATCTGCTAATCCCACCGGACCTTTGACTTTAGGAAATGGAAGGGGTGCTTTTTTTGGAGATGTACTCGCCAATATTTTAGAAAAATCAGGATATAAAGTTCAGAGAGAATATTACATAAATGATATGGGGACTCAGGTAGAATTGTTAGGGAAATCCATAAAAGCGGCACTTCAACTTTATAAAAAGGAAGAAAATTTTTATAAAGGCGAGTATATAAATAATCTTGCAAAAAGGATAAAAAAGACTGAAGCAGAAAAACTTTCTGATCTAAGGTTAGGCCAGCTAGTAGGAGAACTGATTTTAAAAGAATTTATAAAACCGACCGTTAAAAAGGCAAAAGTTAAATTTGATAAATGGTTTAAAGAGTCAGATTTATATAAAAAGAAAGAAGTAAAAAAATTTTTAAACTTTCTTAAAGAAAAAAAACTTTTAGTCTATAAAGAAGGAGCAATATGGCTTTTTGATTGGGTTTTGATCAAGAAAGATTTAAAACCAACTTATTTTTTATCTGATTTAGTTTATCATCTAAATAAAGAAAAAAGAGGATTTGATTGGATAATTGATATCTGGGGTGCGGATCATGCTGGGCATAAAGAAAGACTAGAATTTTTGCTTAAAAAATTAAAATTCAAGCCAAAATTAGATATTATTATTTATCAGCTAGTTAGATTAGTAGAGGGGAAAAAAGAAGTCAAAATTTCTAAAAGAAAAGGAACTTATGTGACTTTAGATTGGCTTTTAAAGGAAGTAGGTCAAGATGTTTGTAGATTTTTCTTTTTAATCTATGGTCCAAATACTCATTTAGATTTTGACCTGAAATTAGCTAAAGAAAGATCTTCTAAAAACCCGGTTTATTATGTCCAATATGCCTATGCCAGAATAAGAAGTATTTTAAGAAAATCAAAAATTAAAAATCTAGATTCGAAATTTTTGCATTTATTAAAAGAAAAATCAGAACTGGATTTGATCAAAGAATTGATAAAATTTCCAGATTTGGTTATGGAAGCAGCTTCAGAGCTTGCACCTTATAAATTGCCTTTTTATTCGATTTCTCTTGCTGATAAATTTCATCAATTTTATGAAAGTTGTAAGGTTCTCTCTGAAAATAAAAAATTAACCAAAGCGAGATTAGCTTTGGTTAAGGCAACAGAGATTGTTTTGAGAGAGTTACTTAAATTGATGGGAATTTCCTCTCCTTCTAAGATGTAAATCTATAAAGGAATCTCATAAATTTCGGAGTTTTTCAAGATGAAAAGCTCTTTTGTTTTTGGATCTACAAATAGGTCATCGATTTGGTCAAGGGTTGGAGAAATAAATTGTCTAACATAATTTCCGTTTTTATCTACTTCTACTATTCGATTATGAGCGGGATCAGCTAAATAAATATAAGTAAGATTTTCATTAGTAAATATTTTTACAGGTGATAATTCTTCTGGTTGAGGAATTCCTTCTATTTTAAATCTTTCTCCAACTCCAGCTAGGAATTTTAAAATCGTTCCATCTTCTTTAAGTACATAAATAAATCCATCAATAGCCATATCAATGGCATCAGAAAGATCGTAAAGATCTGGGTTTATAATATAATCAATTGCTCGAGAATAACCTTCAGGCGTTTTACTATATTTTTTTATTTGATTTTCTTTTTTATCTATAAGATATATTTTATTATAATAACTTCCTAAAACAGGAGATTCTACAAATTCTTCTTCTCCAAAGATAATTTCTTCGATTTTTACAAGATTATTTTCAAGATTGTAGCTTATTATCTGAACAGGATTTTTTGTTAGAAATATTATTTCATTTTCTTTTATTATTGCATCAGCAAATTCACCTGCTTCTACTTCTTTTAAGATTTCCGCCTTTTTATTTATCATATCATATCTTAAAAGGTTACTCTTTTCCTTTGAAAATGAATAAATATTATGCTCTTTAACTAAAAGGCCATCTGTTTTAAGCTTTGGTTCGGAAGTAAAGCCTCCGATAGGATTTAATTTGTTTAATCTAATAGTGTTTGTTACTTTATCAAGTTCTTTTTTAAGTTCACTTGTCAGTTCAGCAATTTCATCGTGAAGATAAGTCGATTTTTCTATTTTCTTTAATTTATCTAAAGCTTCCTGAATTAATTCTCTAGCCTTTTTATTATCCTTATAAGTCATAGCAGCATTTGCAGCATTTTCTAATTCTTTACAACTCATGTAAATCTCTTTAATTTCTTCTCTTTTTAAAGCAATTTTTTTCTTTTGATATTGACAAGCTGAGGAAAGAGCAACGATGAAAATAAGAAGCAATCCAATAGCTATAGCAGATTCTTTCCCCTTGAATTCTTTTATCTTCTTTCCAATTTTATAAAGATAATTTTTAATTCTTTCAAATCTGTCGGGACTAATTTCTATTTTTTTCTTTTCTAATTCCTTTTTAGTTTTTAAGAGACCTTCTTTCAATTTAGGTTCCACTTTTTCTTTATAACTGATTTTAATTTGTTTTGATAATTCTTTTATTTTAGGTAAAGCTTTTTCGATTCCTATTTTAGCTTGTTTACTAAATTTCAAAAGAAATTCGTTCAATTTCACAGAAATCCTTTTTTCTGGACCAAAGAATTCTTTTGGTTCACTTTCTAAAACCTTTTCTGAAACGATTTCCTCGGTAGTTAATTCCAAAATTAGAGTAGAGATAGATTCTACTTCTTCTTTTCTTAGCATTTTTACAATATAAGAAGCAGCAGTTGCTGGAGAGAATCTAGAAAGAATTCTTGCCAGGTCTTGGGGAGCAAAATGATAGAAAAGTTCTGCTGTTGAGAAGATTACTTTATCTCCGACTTCTAAAGTTCCTGAAGCAATATTAGCAAATGTTTTTTTAGGGGTTATTGTTGGAGGTGCTAAATCTTTGGAAATATTTGTTACTTTTTCATTTCTTATAAGATAGGCTTGAGCATTTCCCGTTTGAGTTAAAAATAAATGGTTTGAAGAAAGGCAGGCTATAATTGCATTTATTTTTGAGACCCAGGAGATTTCTCCGCTTTCGGCTATTTCGAAAAGAACATTATTTACTTTCTTAAGCGCTTCTTCAAAACTAGTTAAAGGTTCTTTTTCTAAATCTTTATAATAAGTCTCGCAAGTGGTATCTACGATTGCTTTGATGATATCATTCATTTCAGGGTCTGGATTTAAAATTTCGCAAACAAAATAAAGAATCCCGTATTTTCTTTTTAAAGGATCCTCGGGTCTGAAGACAAAGGCATTAGATGCCCTATCAGGGAATTTTTGTCTTGAAATTATTTTTCCAACTCGAGTAATATATCTTTGTTCGTCCATTTTTAAGATAAAATTACTTTTATTTCATTATATATTATAAGAAAATTTCTTGTCAATCAATTCCACCAATTGTGACGCATTAATTTGCCATGGCAAAATAACATGTCACAATTTAAGATTGGAGTTTAAAATGTTTTTTAAACCAATCATCTGGCCCTATTTTTTCTGCTACAATAAGTCTTAATTCTTTATCATTAAGACCAAAGAAATCTTTTAAAAGCTCAATCTCATCTTTGCATTCAAAAGGGTAGATCCAGACACTTTTTTGAAGAGGGTAGAATCCGAGTTCTTTTAATTTTCCACGAAAAGCTTCTCTATGAAGCTTTTTTAATTGAGCAATATCAAAAATTACAATTCGCCATTTCCCATCCCATCTTTTAGGCCGATTAATTTTTAAAGCATCTATTTGAAGCCATCCCGCAAGCTTTTTTCCTTCTTCTGTTAAGCTGATATATACTTGATGATTTTTTCTTTCAATCTTTATACAACCTTTCTTTTTTAATCTCATAAATGTGTCATAAATTTTTCTTCTTTTGTATTTTTTCCATCTTTTATAAGTTTTCATTAAATTTATTACAAAATAAGGAGAATTTCCTGCCAGACAAACCACACCTGCTATAAGAAGCCATTTAAGGATATCTTTAGCAATTTCTGATCTAGGTTTTCTAAAATAATATTTATATTTCATCTGATCAATTGTAACGCATTAATTTGCCATGGCAAAATAATATGTCACAATTTAAATCGGGGTGGTGGGATTCGAACCCACGATCTCAGGACCCCCAGCCCTGCGCTTTAAACCAGGCTAAGCTACACCCCGTTTTTTGAAAAAAATGTTTTTATAGCTCCTTTACAAATTTTTTATATTTCTCTCCTTCTTTGATTACCACCATTATTTTCTTTCCGTCTTTACTAAAAACAGGATTAGAACAATTTTCAAATCTTTCTTCCCAAACCTTTCCATTTACAGC
>CAZICA010000017.1:0-5108 GCA_964537705.1 uncultured Candidatus Saccharibacteria bacterium | reverse complement strand
GATCATAACACCATTTAAATCTCTTTTTCCAAACCTTTCCATTTACAGCAATAGTATAATACCCTTTTTCGTCTTTTATCGCTACTGCTACAATTTTGTTATTAGGAGCGAGAACAGGATCATAACACCATTTAAATCTCTTTTTCCAAACCTTTCCATTTACAGCAATAGTCCATCCTTTTTCATCTTTTACAGCAGCTGCTATAGTTGAAAAATCGGGAGAAATTCGAGGAAATCCGCATTCTTTGAATTTTCTTTTATGATGCGTTTCTTGATCAACAATCATTTTCTATTTTTTCTAAAAAATTTTTTAAATTTCCTAATTTTTCTTTTAAAGAAAAATATTTTTAAAATCAGATACCTTTGAAACATTTTCATTTTATCAGAGTAATGAATTCTGTCAAGAAATTGACTTTATCTTTTTTTATTTTTTATAAAAATTATCCACCGCGTAGGTGGATATTAGGTTATTTTCTGATAAATTATCTTTCCTTCTTGTTTTTCTATCTTAAAAAAACTATTACAGTTTGTGCAAAAATATTTTTTTTCATCATATTTCAATTCACATTTTCTACAGTTAGGACATATTTTATTAAATCTTGAACTTTCCCAGATTTCGGATATTTTTTCCTCTTTTGGTCTTTTTAATGCCTCTCTCATTATCTCTTCAATTCCCTTCTTTATTTTTTCTATTAGAGCTTTATCATATAATCTTCTTTTTTCTATAGATTCTTTCAGTTCTAAATAAGTCTGTTGCCAATCGATTCCTTTAAAATATTTGAGTCTGAAAATCTGTAATTCCTCGATTAGTTTAAGTAAATATTTCATTTCTTCAAATAATTCCTGCTTTTCTAAAAATCTCTTTATTTCTTCTTCTTCTTTTTCCGAGTTTTCCTTTTCTTTTACTTCTTTTTCCTTTTCTTTTTCAATAAGTAAATATCCATTTTTAGAAACCCTCCATTCTCTTTTACATTTTGGACAGAATAATTTCCCCTTTCTACTCTCTACCGGGATACGATCATATGGACATAAGAGCCTTAGCATTTCTATCACCCCCTTTAAAAGAGCTTATTTTAATCATACCATAAAATAGCCAATTTTTCAAGCCAATATAAAAACTCTGCTGAGTCGTTCTACCTTAGCGCATTTGATCCGAATTCACCAGGTGGGTGCCCTCTCCCTAAGACCACGGCCTTAGGGAAGGCCGGGCTCCCTATGCAATAAGACTGTGGGCCAAATGGTAAGGTAGGGGACGAACTCAGCAGAGTTCAATTCTATTTTACTCCTTCGAAAAATTTATGTCAAATTTTCCTTGGTTTTAATATTTAGAATCCCCGAAAGATAGTATAGATCCTAAAAGCGATCTTTGCAGCGAAACTAAAAATAGGAATTACATTATCAAAAAGAACAAGTAAAATTAAAAGAAAAATTCCAAAAGATTCAAATTGTTGAGCCAAATCTTCTGGGAGAAAAGCTTTTAATAGTTTAGATCCATCAAGAGGCGGAATTGGGAGCAAATTGAAAATACAAAGAAAGATATTTATAAAGATTACAAAATTTAAGATCTCTAAAAGAGGTAAAGGTAGTGCCAGGCCAAATCTTAAAGGTAGAGTCAGAAAAAAAGCCAAAGCGAGATTAGAAAAAGGTCCAGAAAGCGCAACTATAACTTCTTCAAATTTTGAAAGATAAAATGGATTTATCGGAACTGGACGTCCCCAACCAAATCCAACCAAGAATAAAAAAATAGTTCCTAAAGGATCTAGATGAACAAAAGGATTAAGAGAGACTCTTTTTGCATGATAAGGAGTGGGATCGCCAAATTTGAAGGCAACCCAAGCATGAGTAAATTCATGAATAGTTATTCCAATTAAAAGTCCAATTATTAAAGAGATAAAGGAAAGAAATGAATAATTAAGTAAATACATTTGAAACCTCTTTTAATTTGTGATAAAATTAAAACTATGAAATGTCAACTTTGCGGTAAAAAAGTTCAATTTGGACATAAAGTTAGTCACTCAGGGAAAAGATCGAAACGAGTTTTTAAACCAAATATTCAGAAGATAAAGTTAAATGGAAAAATAGTTAAAGTCTGTACCAGATGCATTCGAACTCTTCTAAAGCGAGGAGAAACATTTGGAACAATAAAGGGGTCCCTCGCCAGGAGGTGAAGGAAAGATTCCTTTTTTTCCGCATTTAGCACAGGTTCCGGGAAATAGGCGTGGAAGTGGCTTTTTTGCTTTTCTACATTCAGGACAACGAAGAGGCGGTTTAAACCCTTTTTTTGCAAAGAATTCCTGTTCCTCAGCAGGCCAAATAAATTCTTTTTTACAAACAACACAGGTTAATTTTTTGTCAGTGTATTTTGTCATTTTTTTAATTATATAAAATTTTAGGGAGGTTTTCAAGATGCTCGCAGTAGAACAAATTAAAGGAGGAAAGAGTTATTTAATATGGGGTCAGGCTGATTTGGAAATTTTGAAATTAATAAGAGATCTAGCAAAAAGATTAATTTGTAAAGAAAAAAAAGATTTTGTTCTATTTGAAGCAAACACTCATCCTGATTTTTATTTTCTTGATGGAAATGAATCAAATGGGATAAAAGCAATTTCCGAGCTACGAGAGTTTCTAAAGCTAAGGCCAATCTCCGATCTGAAAGTAGTTCTTATAAAAGATATTCATCTTTTTACTTTAGAAGCTTTAAATGCTTTGCTTAAAATTTTAGAAGAACCTCCTTCAAATCTAATAATTTTTTTAACTGCTACTAATTTAGGCCCTTTACCAGAAACAATCACATCCCGATGCGAAATTTTTGAAATAAGAAAATTAATTTCCATCAAGGTATCAAAAGAAGACATTGATTTTTTTTCTAAACTTGTGAAATCATCAATTTCTGAAAGATTTTTAAAAACAAAGAATCTTGATCTAGAAGAAAAATTAGATTCCTGGATTCAGATTTTAAGAATTCTTTTTAAATCAAAGATTAAAGCAGATTCTCCCCCGAAAGAATTAGAAGAGCTAGCAAAATTCTATGATTTTAAAAAAGTTTCTTCTTTGCTTGCTTTGTTTTATGAAGCAAAAAAATTACTTAAAACAAATGTTAATAAAAAACTTCTTCTTGAGAATTTAGTTTTAAAATTATAAAGGAGGTTTCTATGGAAAAAGAGGTCGGAGTTCGCTTTCCAGGAACAAAAACATATAGTTTTAAAGCAAAGGATCTTGATCTTGCTTTAGGAGACGAAGTGATGGTAAAAACTAGTTTAGGATTGGAAATAGGGAAGGTGATCTATATTCAAGATTTGGATCCAAAAAAGAAAGGTCTTCAGCCAGTAATTAAAAAACTTACTCTCAAAGATAAAGAGAAGTTAAAGAAATTAGAAAAATTAAAGCCAAAGGCTTTAGAAGTTTGTCAAAGAAAGATTCAAAAGCACGGTCTTCCTATGAAATTAATCGATGTTCATTTTAGTTTAGATGGAGAAAGAATTACTTTTCTTTTTACTTCTGAGACTCGTGTAGATTTTAGAGAATTGGTGAAAGATTTAGTTAAAGCCTTTAAAAGACAGATCATTTTAAGACAAATTGGGCCCCGGGACGAGACTAGATTAAAGGGGGGTGTTGGAAGATGCGGCAGAATCTTTTGTTGCCAAAGTTTCTTAAATAATTTAGGTTCGGTTTCAATGGAAATGGTAAAATCTCAGAATCTTTCAGCAAAAGGATCTTCAAAGATTTCAGGACCTTGCGGAAAACTTCTATGTTGTCTTGCCTTTGAATTCGAGCTTTATAAAGCTTTGAAAAAGAATTTACCAGAGCCAGGAGAAATAGTAATTACCAAAGAAGGAGAAGGAGAAGTGATAGAGCAGAATGTTTTAAAACAAACAGTTCTGGTAGAACTTAAAAAGTCTAAAGCAAAAATAGAAGTTCCTATAAGTGATCTTCGAAAAAAATAGGAGGTTTTATGGAATGGATTTTATGGTTTTTAATTATTTCAGCAACTCTATTAATATTTATAATCCTTATAAGGAAATTACCTCATTCTCAACTCTCTTCCACTATTTCTGAAAAATTTGATCAAATAAAAGAATTAAAAGAAAGACCTAAAGCTAGAAAAAGAGGAAGATCTAATTTGGAGGAGATAAAATTGAAATTCAAAGAAGGGGATTTAGAGGAAGCGGAGAAAGCATTAATTGATTTTCTTTTAGAGAATCCAAAAAACTCAGAGGCTTATAATCTTTTAGGAATAATTTATCTTGAAAAAGGCAATTATGCCGATGCAATCGATTCTTTTAATCAAGCTTTAAAACATGATCCTAAAAATAGCTCTATTTTAAATAATCTAGGTCTTGCTTTTTATCATCAAGGAAAATATAATAAAGCAATAGAATATTATGAAAAAGCGATTAAAAAAGATGAATTAAAGCCCTCAAGATATATTAATCTTGCTCTTGCTTTTGAGAAAATGCATGATTATACTAAAGCAAAAGAAGCCCTTCAAAAAGCACTAGTATTAAAAAAAGGTGATAAAAAAATTGAGGAATTACTTTTGGAAATAGAAAGAAAATTAAAAAATCATAGATTGACAAACAAGGAATAAAATTGTATAATGAAAAGGATTTGAGCCGAGGTAGCTCAATGGTAGAGCAACGGTCTTGTAAACCGTAGGTTGGAGGTTCGAATCCTCTCCTCGGCTTGGTGAGGTGGCGGAGTGGACAAACGCACCGGACTGTAAATCCGGCGCCTTCGGGCTGCGCAGGTTCGAATCCTGCCCTCACCATGTGCCCGGATAGCTCAGTTGGTAGAGCAACTCCATGGTAAGGAGTAGGTCACCGGTTCGAGTCCGGTTCCGGGCTTTATGGCAAAAAAAAGCGCTAGAATTTTAGTTACTTTAGAATGTCAGGAGTGTAAACAGAGATATTATCATACTACTAGAAACAAACAAAATACTCCTGATCCTTTGGAGTTAAAAAAATTTTGCAAATTTTGTCGAAAACATACTTTGCATAAAGAATCTAAATAAAAATAAGGGAGTGTAGTTCAAGGGTAGAACGCCGGTCTCCAAAACCGGAAATCAGGGTTCGAGTCCTTGCACTCCCGCTTTTTTTAAGCGTAAAGCG
>CAZICA010000016.1:14489-21748 GCA_964537705.1 uncultured Candidatus Saccharibacteria bacterium | reverse complement strand
AGGACAAATATCACAAGCATCTCCAATTCCATCTGGAACTGTAGCTTCTACTGAATTTTCATATGAAATTGTGAAAGTTTTTAAAGAAGTTTGAGGAATAAAGGAAGTGTAATTTATATTATCTAAGCTAGTTTCAACTCTTAAAGAAGTTACAGGTCCATAGCCACAGGAATGATAGGCATCAATTGAAATTCCTGAAATTTCTTTTTCTGCTCCAAGATCATAAAGAATCCAAACTTCTTCCGGAGATTGTTCTAGAGCAGAATAACAAGTAGTTATGTCATCATCTGTAGTAGCTTTTGCACACCAGTTGCATGAACTGGTATCAAAAGAAGATGTATCCTCTTCAGAAACATCAATCACAGTTAAAGGCAAAGGATTTCCATCTGGATCTAAAACATCAAATTCTGCAAATGTAAGATAATTTTCTCCTTGAAGGTATAATTTTACATATCTTGCTGATCCAGATTTTGGAATTATAGATAAATAGGTATTTTCTACTAATGTAGTCCAATTTTGGCCATCACTGCTACCCTCGATTTTAATTGCATTAACTTTTCCTCCTCCTCCGCAATCATACCAATTCATTCTTACTCCTTTAATCGATGTGACAGTCCCTAAATCATAAATTATCCAAGCAGATCCTTCAGTTCCTTTATCTTCTGCTGTAGAATAACAAGTAGAGGAATCATTATCAACAGTGGCTTCTGCTGACCAATTTCCTGAAGCAGCATATTCTTCGGAAGCATCTCCAACAGTTAATGGAAGAAGATTATTATTTTCATCAAAAACCTCAAATTCGGCAAACGTTAAATAATTTTCGCCAAATAGAGTAAGTTTGAGATATCTTGTAGAGGCAGAGAAAGGTAGCATCACTATTTCTTGTTCAGGGAGAACTTCTTCCCAATTAGTCAAATCTGTACTTGCTTCAACTCTAATCTTTTTTACTGGTCCATATCCACAAGAATGGAAGGTGTCTATAGAAATAGCAGAAATTTGGGTAGGAGCGCCTAAATCATAGACAATCCATATATCAGTAGAAGATACAGCAGAATAACAAGTAGTTATGTCATCATCTGTAGTAGCTTTTGCACACCAGTTGCATGAACTGGTATCAAAAGAAGATGTATCCTCTTCAGAAACATCAATCACAGTTAAAGGCAAAGGATTTCCATCTGGATCTAAAACATCAAATTCTGCAAATGTAAGATAATTTTCTCCTTGAAGGTAAACTTTTAAATATCGGGTAGTCAAAGGTCCTTTATCTGTGTCTGCTTGATCTGGGTTATAATCATATTTACAATTATCACATTTATCTCCCACTCCATCAGAATCTGTATCTGTTTGATATGGATTATAGATAGTAGAACAATTATCACATGCATCTCCTATTCCATCTCCATCTGCATCTTTTTGATCTGGATTATATGTAGTAGGACAATTATCTATTGAATTTCCAACACCATCTCCATCAGCATCTTCTTCATAAGTTATAGATAAGATCGGAAGTTCATATCCTGGTCCTCTATCTACAGCGGTCAATAAAACAGTGTCGTTCTCTCCTGTTAAAATTGATTCATCTGGAACTTTAAGTAAAAATCCATAATTATTTTGATTAGTAAGCCATTCTTCAACCAAAGTAGTTACATCCCATTCCCAATATTGATTGGTTTTACTAATTGTGGTAATAGCAATTGGAGTCGGATCAAAATCACCTCCTGGATTATTCCATGGATTTGTTCCATCATAACTATTCCAGGTAGCCGCACTAGTCCAACTTCTTGTGATTTTATAAACTCCTACGTCAATAGAGGTTTTATCACTATTAAAATTTAATGTTCCGTACAACTTTAAAGTTGCATTTTGAATTATTATATTTGAGGGGAGGGTGGAGAGATTGAAATATAAAAGAGCACGTCTATAATAATCATCGTACCATCTGCCAATGTTTAGAGAATCATTGCTTTCAAAACTAGTTTCGGGATTAGTGTAAGAAAGGAAAGTATCAAATTCCGGGTTGATATCCAATGCTTCTGTCTGAGCTCCACTAAAAAGATAAAGACCTAAAAGAGTTAGAGCTAGAACTCCTGCAATAGTAATCATTATTTTTAGTTTTAGATCCAAATTTTTTATTTTCTCCATTTTTTCTTTCTCCCTTTATCCCTTATCTTTACTTATATTTTAAGGTGAAATTTTTATTTCTCCTGGAGTTGAGGACCAATCTATATCTTGAGATTTATAGAATTTGTTATAGCTTTTGTCCCAGGTTCCTACTTCTAAATTTTCTGTAGGACCACCAGACCAATCAGTTTGAGTCCATCCAGTTGTAGAAAATCCAACCCCGAATTCTGAAAAGTGGGAAGCAGTGAATTTTATATAATCCGGTGCTTTTTCTATGATAGTGATACCTATTTCAGGAGAAGATGGGTGCCATACGCCATTTGGATCTTTCCAGTAGACATTATAAGTTCCATAATCAAAGGTAGAAGGATAATGAATTGTAATTGTTACAGGTTGATCAAAAACTAACCCTGAGGGAGAAATATTATAGGAAACTACAACAGTAGGAGTAGCGCCTTCAACCTTAATCTGGAAGTTTCCTGGACCCTCCTCAATTGTTATTGTTTCTTCTTCAGATAAAGCATTTGCAGGAATTTCCACTATTGCCTCATTATCTCCAGTAGATACTGTTCCACCTGTTGACGGTTCTATAATTTTTTGTCCTGCATCAAGATTACATGTATTTTCAGGATCCTCAGGACAAATATCACAAGCATCTCCAATTCCATCACCTTGAGAAGGTTGGGTAACTACATAAAATTCTAAATTATCAAAGAACCCTCTATTATAAGGTCCAAAAGAAGAAATAGCTTCAACTACTTTAGAATCAGTGGAATAAACCTCATTATCATCTATCAGAATTTTATTTGAAGTTTCATCAACTACTATCTCTAGTTTATGCCACCCAGCTGTTCTTCCAAGGGAAATAGAAGATATATCCCCATTTATATCTATTCGATAAAAATCAGGATCATCCCAATCAAAACCTGCACCTATATAATTTCCGTTTTTGTCATATACATAAAGGAAATCATAACTTCCTAAATCAGAATTGCCTGTAAAATCTGGATTGGCAGGATCGTCATAAACATAGATAGAGACTTTTCCAAAATAGGAATTGTATTCTCGTTCCCATAAAAGACCATTTCCATGAAGCAAAATGAATTGATTTCCATCTTGAGGCGGTACAGTGATTTGGTAATCACTGTCTACTAAGGTAGAATTTGTTAACGAGGCATCATAATAAGCAAGAGAGAAAGTTTCTCCATTAAAACTGAAGCCAGAAATTTGATCGCAATCTGCTGCATCAGGCCAATTATCTGCATCGCATTCTTCAAAACTAGTCGCAAACACTTTTTCCTCAGCCAGAGTCATTACTTCAAATTTAAGATCATCGTAGAATCCTTCTCCAGGTCCTTCTATTCCAAACCAATCTATATTTTGAACAATTTTATCAGCTTGATAAACAATAGTATTATCTATTTTTACAATATTTTGGGTTTGGTTAATTTCAACTTCTAATTTATGCCATCCTGTTGTTCTTTCAACATTGGTACATATCCAATCAGAGGTAACAGGGTCTAAAACAACATAATTATCAGCACAGGTATCTGGTACTAGACCTACAGAGATGTAATTATTTTCATCGTAAACAGTGAAATAAGTTGTAGAATCGCTTAAATATTGTTGAAAATTAGAAGGATCATCATAAATCATAATACTTAGTTTTCCTAAAACAGGTTCTTGAGATAGCTGTTTTTGCCACGAGATTCCATAATTCGTATAATAAATCCAATAAAATTGGGATCCGGAATAAGGTGAAATAGAAAAGTTATATTCGTTTTCTACTCCTGTTGATTTTGTAATATAACCTTCGTAATCTTGAATTTCATAACTTTGATTGTCAAAATTTATTGTCCACCAATTCAAATCAATATTTAAATCAGGACAAGTAGTCATATGATATTCATCTATATCTACCCAATCCTCTGGTTGAATATCACATTCATCAAAATCTGTGAAAAACACAGTGGTTAATCCACTTTCTAAAGGATCTGTATCCGCTTGATCTGGGTTAAAGACATATTTACAATTATCTTCTGTATTTAATACTCCATCCCCATCTAAATCATCATCACATTTATCTCCCACTCCATCAGAATCTGTATCTGTTTGATATGGATTATAGATAGTAGGACAATTATCTACATCACCACAGACTCCATCTGAATCCTCATCATTATTTGGATCATTTGGACAAGAATCACATACATCTCCTATTCCATCTCCATCTGCATCTTTTTGATCTGGATTATATGTATTTGGACAATTATCTATCGAATCTTCTACTCCATCATTATCACTATCAGGTGGGGGTGGAGGAAGGGTATAGTTAATTAATAAATCATCAAAAATAGGGGTTTGAGACAGATCAGAGCTTCGAAGTTGAACCATGTATTGGAAATATCGATTAGCTGGAGCGCTAACGTAATCTCCATTTGTTTGATAATACCAATCAGACCAAAGGTCATCAGGCGTAGCAGTTCCTCCTGTTCTTATTGCAACAAATACTTCAGTTCCAGTAGGCAAGGTTTCTGTCCAAGAAATTGTACCCCAGCTCATCTCCTCTGATCCAACATCATATACTAAAGATGTTAAAGTTCCACTTAGTGCATAATAAGGATAAGTTAGATTGCCATCTAATTTTCTTACTTCAGATGGAGTATTCCAATCAGTAGCTAAAATATTTCCATCAGAGATTTTTTCAGCATCATGAGCTCCTTCTCCAAAATTAGGCTTTCCATAGATCCAATAAATTGTTCCAGGAACATTTGGATCATCAGGATTCATTGCTTTTTCAATGTTATCTGTTTCAATTATTTGATCTGTTGTTGAAAGAAGGAAATGACCGTTTGCTAATAGTTCTATATCAGTGAAATAGTCTATTTTTTCCCATCTTTGGACCTCTACTCCATTTGAATCGAATTCAACAATACCTACTGCTCCAGCAGTCCAGATATATCCCTCAGAGTCTATTTCCAAATCTAAAATTCCGCTTATTGAAATTTCCCGTATCAAATTAGAAGAAGAATCAACTATTTTGATTAAATCTTGACCACGATCAGCAATATAATATAGATTTCCTACTTTCTCTGCATCAATAGGACTTATAAGATTGTCATAGACCCAAATGGGAGAGGAGGTGAGAGGATCTAATTCTATTACTTGATGATTAATTTCTGAATAGTCTGTAATTAGTATATTTCCATTTTCAAGTTCCTCTACATCTATAGGTTGAGTTGCCTCAGCATATTGCCAGGGAATAGAATTATCAGCAGGATCAATTTTTATTACTCCTTTTATATTTGAAAAATCAGCTAAAAGAATTTTTCCATCAGAAGTTTCTTCTATATCTCTAAAATCAGATCCTGAGTTTGAATAAGACCATAAAGTAGAGGGAGCAAAATAATCTATAGCTAATTTTAGATCTGAGCCAGCTTGAATATTTGAAGCACTTTGATAATCTACTCCTTCTCCTTCTGACCAATCATTTTGGGAGAAAGTTTCTTCTGTTTGAGCTTTAGTGAAAAGATAAAGACCTAAAAGAGTTAGAGCTAGAACTCCTGCAATAGCAATCATTATTTTTAGTTTTAGATCCAAATTTTTTATTTTCTCCATTTTTTCCCTCAAAATTTATTACTGAGTTCTTCTATAGACCTTTATTAATGTATTTGGATCCGCTTGAACTTTTATAGATGGTTGAGGATTAGTGCCAGAGGCAGGAGGCGTTTGTCCTTCTATTTCAATGATTTCTGGTTTGGATGGGGGTTGAAGAGATATCTCATAGATATAGGTAACAACATTTGATTTTTCCGATTCTACATTATCTACAGTTGCTGTTGCATAGATTTGATGAGATCCTTCAGTAAATTGATAGTTATTTAAATAATCTGAAGCGATAACAGTGAAATACCCATTTTCATCAGCAGTAGTTTGAGCAATAAGTTGATCTTGAGCAGAGATAAGTTCACAGGTTTTAATATCAGAAGGTTTTGCAGAAGAGATAGTTACACCAACCTGATCCAAAGCCGCTCCATTAAATACATAGGTTCCATCTGACTGCTGGGTAAATACATTTTCTATAAATAGATCTAATTGCCCTTGATAGTTCCACTGAGCCATCTGTTCTTGATAGAAATTTAAAATGGTTGTTTGATCTAAAGGAGAATAGATAAGATGATAAGGATCAGGAGCACCAGGAGCAGAAAGAAGAGCGAGATTGATATTTTCAGAAAGATTAGGTATTAATTCGTCATCTTTGCATACAGCTATAATTGAAGGGTTTTCTGCTCCTTCTTCTTTAATGAGAAAATTCACTCCTTCAGGCCCACAGCCCTCAAATGCATGATAGAAATTTCCTTGATATTCAACAGGAGAATAAGAAGCATAATAATTTGTTCCATCAAAGTTAATGTATGGCTGGGGTGTAAGAGCATCTTCATTCCAGATATAGTCATTCTCAGGACCATTTGCAATAAAGATATTCGGAATCCATTTGATAATAGAAAGAGAGGCTGCAAGTTCTTCTTTAGAGACTGGTGTATAGACAGTTTCATATTGATTATTATTATTAACTAAAGCTGCGTTTAAATTTTTAGTTCCATCTATAGGAATTGGAGTTTGATCTTGGTCTATTGTTTTAATTTCAGTCAATTGGTTGGTTTCATTATAATCCCAATAACTTATTTTTTTATTGTAATCAGTTTTCGCAAAGTAAAGAGATGTTTTTGAAATTAGATAAGTATTTTGAGCATCATCCCAAATAAGACTACCAGGTTGACCAGGACTGGTGGTACAAGAAGCATTTCCTAAAGAGTTAGTGGGTAAATCAACAGAAGTGTATTGGCCATTAGAACTAAGATATATGGGTGAAAATCCATCTATTGTAAATGAAAATCCTATAGAAGAACTAAAATCTTTTAAGAAATTTAAAAATTCCTCTGGGGACCAGTCAGAATACCAGGTCCAATGAGTAGATGGAGGAAATGGTCCTCCCTCTAGGGTTACTAAATAAGCATAAACTTTTGACCCATCAACTGGGATTTGGGTGTCGCCTTGGATAGGAAGAATGGGTGGGCCATCAGTTTGGACATTGGGACCAGAAAATACTATTCCATGCCCTCCCCAGAAGTCTGAAT
>CAZICA010000016.1:10963-14389 GCA_964537705.1 uncultured Candidatus Saccharibacteria bacterium | reverse complement strand
TAGTTGGTTGAGCTGAATTTGAGGTTACAGTTCCTGAGGATGCATCTTTTCCATCGATTAAAGTAATTGAAGGAGCAGCAGTAGCAAAACCACGCCAGATAAGGAGGCCAAAGAGGGTTAAGATTAGAACTAAAATGATTGCTGATAAAATTTTGATTTCTTTTGGCAAATTTGAGATTAATTTTTTCATTTTTCAACCCTTATTATTTTTTCTTAAATATTAATACGTCTAAATTAGGCTCAGCTCTTCCTTCAATTAATGGTTCTGGATTATTTGAAATAATTTTATTATTCTCATCAGGGAGTTTTCCATCAATTTTATCAATTATAGGAGGTTCTAAACTGATAGCAGCTTGATAGATATAGGTAACAACATTTGATTTTTCCGATTCTACATTATCTACAGTTGCTGTTGCATAGATTTGATGAGATCCTTCAGTAAATTGATAGTTATTTAAATAATCTGAAGCGATAACAGTGAAATACCCATTTTCATCAGCAGTAGTTTGAGCAATAAGTTGATCTTGAGCAGAGATAAGTTCACAGGTTTTAATATCAGAAGGTTTTGCAGAAGAGATAGTTACACCAACCTGATCCAAAGCCGCTCCATTAAATACATAGGTTCCATCTGACTGCTGGGTAAATACATTTTCTATAAATAGATCTAATTGCCCTTGATAGTTCCACTGAGCCATCTGTTCTTGATAGAAATTTAAAATGGTTGTTTGATCTAAAGGAGAATAGATAAGATGATAAGGATCAGGAGCACCAGGAGCAGAAAGAAGAGCGAGATTGATATTTTCAGAAAGATTAGGTATTAATTCGTCATCTTTGCATACAGCTATAATTGAAGGGTTTTCTGCTCCTTCTTCTTTAATGAGAAAATTCACTCCTTCAGGCCCACAGCCCTCAAATGCATGATAGAAATTTCCTTGATATTCAACAGGAGAATAAGAAGCATAATAATTTGTTCCATCAAAGTTAATGTATGGCTGGGGTGTAAGAGCATCTTCATTCCAGATATAGTCATTCTCAGGACCATTTGCAATAAAGATATTCGGAATCCATTTGATAATAGAAAGAGAGGCTGCAAGTTCTTCTTTAGAGACTGGTGTATAGACAGTTTCATATTGATTATTATTATTAACTAAAGCTGCGTTTAAATTTTTAGTTCCATCTATAGGAATTGGAGTTTGATCTTGGTCTATTGTTTTAATTTCAGTCAATTGGTTGGTTTCATTATAATCCCAATAACTTATTTTTTTATTGTAATCAGTTTTCGCAAAGTAAAGAGATGTTTTTGAAATTAGATAAGTATTTTGATTTGAATCCCAAATTAGAGTTCCGGGCTGACCGGGAATTGTAGTGCAAGATAAGTAACCTAAAGAGCTTGTAGGTAGAGCAACAGGGGTATAATTTCCTCCTGCAGTTCCAGAAGATAGATAAATTTTCGCGTAGCCATCAAGAGAGGAAGTGATTCCCATTCCTTCCAACATAATTAAGAAATTTAAAAATTCCTCTGGGGTCCAATCAGAATACCAAGTCCAATGGGTTGATGGAGGAAATGGTCCCCCTTCTAGGGTTACTAAATAAGCATAAACATTTTTCGATCCATCAACTGGGATTTGGGTGTCGCCTTGGATAGGAAGAATGGGTGGGCCATCGGTTTGGACATTGGGACCAGAAAATACTATTCCATGCCCTCCCCAGAAGTCTGAATCAACGGTATAATTAACTCCATCTAATTTAAGCCCTACTTCAGAAATAAAGTAATTAGTTCCATCATATTTAAGAGAAAGATTTGCTGATTCATATCCCTCTGCTTTATCAATTGTTTTTGCTTCTCCTATCTGTTCATAGATTTTAACCAAAGCATTAGAGGGTGCTGTTCCTGAAATAGTTGGTTGAGCTGAATTTGAGGTTACAGTTCCTGAGGATGCATCTTTTCCATCAATTAAAGTAATTAAAGGAGAGGCAGTAGCAAAACCACGCCAGATAAGGAGGCCAAAGAGGGTTAGGATTAGGATTCCAATCCCGAGTAAAAGGATTTTTAATTTTAAACTTAATTGCTTCATTTTAGAATTTCCTCTTAATCCAATTTACAATAGATCGAATTATATTTCTCATATGTCGTTTTTTAGGTTTTCTTAATTTTTTAGAGAATTTTACTTTTTTAACTTTTTCTGGTTTCACAATCTTGCTCTTTGTTTTCAAAGATAACTTTTTAATTTTTCCTTTATGCTTTGCTTTTATTATTGTAGTAACATCAAATTCTTTTGGACTGCTTGTTTTTTCAATTTCGAATGCAATTACTTTTTCTTCTCCAGCAACTATGGTTTGGATACATTCTGAAGTAGAAAGCAGATTTCCTAACTGATCATATACTCCTGCAATTGAATATCCTTCAGGAGTATAAGAACATACATCAATGTTCCAGTCAGAATCAGATTCGAAAATGTAAGGATATACATATTCATTTATTCCTTCTTCCCATAGAGCTTCTTCGGGATAGGTAACCTCAAGTATAGAACCTTCTATTAATTTCCAGTCTCCTTTTCCTAATTGGAACTCTATTGTTCCATCTTTAAGCTTTTTAATTACTTTTATTGCCTTTAGTTTTCTTTTTGCTACAGGATCAGAAATACCATCTTTATTATAATCATGATTAAATTTGGTTTCTTCTACGGGTTTACAAACCGTAGTAAATCTTTCCACTTCATCTACTGGGTCATAGATATGAACTCGTTCTATCACTAGATAATCTGAAGCTTCAGGAACACCAAATAATTGATTTTCAGTTGTTAAATCTCCTTGATTGATTACGGGAATAGAGCTATCATTGAATATTTCTTCACATTTATCTTTAATTTCGCCAAAGGAGGTTATATTTAAATCAGAGAATTTATAAATTTTTGTTTTAGCAACAGTGATTTCTTCGTTTCTAGAATCTCCTATAGGACCGAGTTTTAAAGGTATTTTACAATGCTTTTTCTCTTTTCCATTTTTTATACAAGCATAGCCCTCGACTTTATGATAATGGATATGACAATCGGCGTCAAGTAGAATTGCAAATGGACAGCCTTCGAATTCTTTTTCTCCGAAAAGAGTGGGACATTTGTCATTTGTTCCCAAAACTCCATCTCCGTCTTGGTCGCAACACTCACACTCTGGATCACACAAATCTCCTATTCCATCTTGATCACAATCTTCCTGATATGGATTTTCTACCAAAGGACAATTATCATAAGGATTAATAATTCCATCATTGTCCAAATCAAGATCGCAAGCATCTCCATATCCATCTTGATCTTTATCATTTTGATCTGAATTTGAAATGTTCGGACAGTTATCTACATCTGCGCAAAGCCCATCTTTATCTTTATCATTTTCTTTATCAAATGGACAAGAATCACATACATCACCTAA
>CAZICA010000016.1:0-10863 GCA_964537705.1 uncultured Candidatus Saccharibacteria bacterium | reverse complement strand
TCCATCTAAATCAGAGTCAGTTTGATCTGAATTAGATATTAAAGGACAATTATCAGAATCATCAGAGACACCATCATTATCATCATCTAAATCACATACATCACCTAATCCATCTAAATCAGAGTCAGTTTGATCTGAATTAGATATTAAAGGACAATTATCACATGCATCCCCTAATCCATCCAAATCAGAATCAGCTTGATCTGAGTTAGAGATTAAAGGACAATTATCAGAATCATTTGGGATTCCATCCTCATCAGAATCTTTTAATCCAAAAGGAGCGTAAGTGGAAAAATGGGTTGTTTCTAAAGTAAGGGTGTTAGTTTCACAATCTTGCTCTGCATTTTGAGCTACCCACTCTGAACCATTCCAGAAAAATATGTCAATTTTTTGCTCTTTTGTTCCACATTCAGGTCCTGGAGGTTGTTGATAGGTGAGTTTAAGAGTAACAGGCTGGTTGAAAACCGTTCCTTCTGGTCCAAAGTTGTAAATGTAGCCTTCAAATACTTTATTATTTGTTCCTACAGCAAAGTTGAAAATATCTGAACTTCCATAAATGCTGATATTTGTATCTTCTGAAAGTGCTCCTGGAGGAATAGTGACTGAAGCAGTTTCATTTTCATTGGAAACGGTAGTTTCTTCCAAGGTTTGAGCTTCTACCATTTGTTCTTGAACTATACATTTATTATATTTATCTTGGGGACAAAGATCGCATGGATCTCCTAATCCGTCAGAGTCAGAATCAATTTGATTTCCCATCGCTTCTTCTTCCGGACTAATCAATCCATCATTATTAGAATCACAATTTAAAGCATTTTCTTCACAATTACCATTTTTAATTGTTGGACAATTATCGAAAATATCTTTAATTCCATCTCCATCTTCATCTTTTTCACAAATATCTCCAATTCCATTTTTATTGTTATCAGTTTGATCAGGATTTGGAATTAAAGGACAATTATCGTCACAATTTAAAGTATTTCCATCTTTACAAGGATTATCTCCATCAATTCCTGAGCCATCACCATCACTTTTTATTCCATCTTTGTCTGGATCCACCCACCCACTTTCTTGAGCAAATGGATGATCATCAATCACTGTGTCGCTATTAGAATCTGTACCAGGAATAAATAGAGGAAAGTTATTTCTCCCCCAATAATTTCCTTGGCTAAGATAAGATAAATCTAAAGGTAAATCGGATTCTATTTGGAAGGAACCATTGGAATAAATGTTATTTTTATAAATTTTTACATTTTTGCTATTTTTAAGAGTAATTCCTTTTTGATTATTTTTTATAGTATTTTTTTGAAGTTCTCCCGAAGAATTTTGAAGTACTAAAGGATCAATATTATAAGTGATATTATTTTGAGAAATATTTGAGTCTAATGAATTTTCAATTTCTAATCCAACTTCGTTTTCTTCCAATGTATTTCTAGAAATTATATTTGAATTTGAATTTGTTTCTCGATAAGGTTCGATATAAATTGCATAGGTATTTTGAGAAAGAGTGTTGTCAGTAATTACTTGATTAGAAGCTCCTTTTAGATGAATCGCTTTTTCTGTAGAAGTAATTTGATTAGTTTGAATTTGGTTAGAGATTGAGGTTAAAGCTAGAATAACACCTTCTCCTGAAGCACCTTGGATGATGTTATTGTTTATTTGATTAGCATCTGTAGCTCTTAAGATATAGACGGCATAAGAGGCTCCTGTTAAATTATTTTCTGAAACTGTATTTCCTCCAGAATCACTTGAAATAATTCCATAAGGTGTATTTGAAAAAGTATTAAGATCAATTGAGTTGAGGTTGCTTTTAGAGAGTCTTGTTCCTACTCGGTTAGAAAAGCTATTACTAGAAATAACATTTGAATTTGAGAAAAGAAGATAGAGCCCATAATATCCACCCGAAACCACATTATTTGAAATGGTAGAATTGGAAGTTTTATACAAATATATAGCATTTAAATTTAAATTTTTGATTTCCATATTATCACATTCTAAACAGAGTATCTCGCCAACATCTCCTAAGGAATTGTCTAAAATGCGGTTAGATTGATTTTTAAGGAAAAAGACAGGTTTGTTATTGATGGTATTTGAAGGTTCTATTGAATGAGTAAGATAATGTGCATCCTCAGTTCCGTTAATAAAAATATAACCTTTTCCTTCTAATGAAGTGATTTTATTTTCTTTCAAAACAGCATCAGTGGTTTTAAGGAGATAAATATCAAAATTATTACTATCTTGAATTTCGTTCCCAATCAATAAAGGAGCTGTAGAGGAGAGAAGAGCTATTCCAACTGATCCCGAGTTTTTGATTATATTATTTTCTAATCTGTTGTTAATCGAGGAATCTCTAATTCCATAATATTTTGAGTCAGAGATAGAATTTCCATAAAAAGTCAATCCATTACCAGAAGATCTGATTCCGTATTCTGTTGCAGAAATTGTATTTGAAGAGATTTCACTTCCAGCAACTCCTACAAGATAAAGACCCCATTTAAGATTAGAAATATTGTTAGAAGAAATGATGCTATTTTCGGTGTTATAAAATCGAACTTCGTCGTTGGAGTTTGTAATTGTATTTCCTTGAAAGGAAATTTGATTAGCAGTATCGATATAAATTGGGGCCTGAGGGATATCATGGAGGTAATTATCGTGGATTTGAAAATTAGAGATAGAAAAAGCATAAAGCCCGTAATTACCACCTGTTATCTCATTTTTTGAGATTTCTCCGCCCTCTAGCCATTGAACCTCGATCCTGAAGTTTTTAAGAAGATTATTTATTATTTTGTTATTATAAAGAGGAGCACTTTCTTCTCCATAAACAAGAATTCCATTTGCATTGGTTTCAGCTACTGAATAAACAATTGTATTTCCAGAAATAGTATTTCCACCCTCTCCGTATCGGACTAGAATTTTATTTTCAAGATTATTATTTAAAACCTGGGAATTATTAGTTCGTGTAAAGTCAATCCCTCGATCGATTTGGTTATTTTCTATTATTAGAGAGTCACAACCCCATGCGGAGATTCCCCAATAGAAATTTTTTATTACAAAATTTTTAATCACTACATTTGTTTTTTCAGATATTGAAATCCCTTTTCCAGTAAGATCATCTCCAATAAGAGAATGATTGTTTCCATCTAAAGTTATATTATCAGAAGTTACAATTATTGGTTCAGTAAGATCGGTTTGAAGAATATAAGTATTGGTAGTAGAATCATAAATAAATTGAGATGGTACATTAGTGGGATCACCTACGTAAATAGTAGATTTTTTCTTAGAAAATAAAACATGATGAGGTTTTGATAAGTCTTGAATATAACTATAGTTTCCTTCAGCGTCAGTGATAATTTCTTCTTTAAAAATTCCATCTTCATATATATAAAAGGTAGTATTAGAAGGTAAATTAGAAAGAGTTAAGGTGGTCGAATCTGAAGTTTCTGCTGGCTCAATAAAAAATTCTATTACTTCTGGATAAGAACCCAAAATTAGATGAACAAGAGCCGACGAATGAAGAGAGACATTTAGATAAGAACTGTTTGTTAAATTAAAATCGTTTCCTATTTTATTTAATCCTTCTAGAGGAGATGGATTATCTTTTGAAGGTTCTGGATGATCAGGTAATTTTTCTATTTCTTCTATTAAAGGGTCGGAAATTTCTGGAATTTCAGCACTAACAGATGGTTTATGGGAAGGATAAGGAATTTTGGTTTTATTTTGTAACCAAAGAATAAACCCAATTCCACAGATTGAGAGTATGCCAATTCCTATTAAAGTTTTGGTTAACTTTTTCATTTTCTAAATAATAAAAAATTTGGAATGCGTTCACCTCCATTTTCACTTCCTTATTTTATATAACTCTTTTGTTTACTGTCAATAGGAGAAAATTTCTCAAAAATTAGCGGTGTTTTGAAAGATGTGGAAAAGTTATATAACAAGTTCTAGATAAAATTTCTAAAATTTTTAAAAGTTATCCACAGAAAAAATAATTGAAAATTGAATAAAAAATGTTATAATAGAACCAAGCGGGTATAGTTCAGGGGTAGAACGCATCCTTCCCAAGGATGAGACACGGGTTCGATTCCCGTTACCCGCTTTTAAAATTGCTGGAGTAGCTCAAAGGTAGAGCATCCCGCTCGTAACGGGAAGGTTGTGGGTTCAAATCCCACCTCCAGCTCTTTGTCTAGACAAATTGTCTACCCTCAAATGTTTTCATTCTTTTATAAAATTTCTCAAAATTTTTTATTAAAAGCTTTATTTAAATGTTTAAAAGATTATAAAGCTATATTTTTCCTATTCTCTTCTCAATTAATTTTAAATTTAATAGCGTGGTTAATTTGGCATTTTAAACTTAATTTACAACTTTATCCAGTTTATTCACCCTTTTCTTTTTTTTCTCCTTTATTAATTCCTACTATAGGAACTTTTATTTTATTTCTTAACAGTTTATTTTTCTTATTTTCCTATAAAAAAAGTGAATTGATAGCTTATTTTCTGTTAGGAAATTCTATTTTTGTTCAGATTTTGATTCTAATATTAGCAGGTTTTTATTTAATAAAGTTTTAAGATGAGAAAAAAAGATAAATTTACAAGATTTTTAGAGATAATACCTGGATTTTTAAGTTGGTCTATTCTTTTAACCCCTTTTATTCTTTCATTTAAAGCTCCTAAGGCAGTAGCTTTGTTTATAATCTGTTTTGATTTTTACTGGCTTTGTAAAGCAATTGTTATGGGTGCTTATTTAATCTCAGGATATATTCACATAAGAAGAGAAACTAATCTAGATTGGGTAGACAAATTAGAAAAACTTAAAAATATAAAAGAGTATAAAGAGGAACTAAAAAAAGAAATTAGGAAAAAGAAAGGATTTGGGTATATATTAGAAAGAAAAAAATTAAAAGAAGAATTGAAACAATTGGAAAAAATTGCTGAAAAAAAATTAAATTGGGAAGAAATTTACCATGTGATTTTGCTTCCTACTTATAAAGAAAGTCTAGACATTTTAGAAGCATCTGTCCAGGCTTGTCTAGACAGTGAATATCCTATAAGTCTAGACAAAAGATTTATTTTTGTCCTAGCAATCGAAGAAAGAGAAGGAAATTCTGCTTTAGAAAAAGCTAAATATTTAAGGAATAAGTACGGAAAAAGATTTTTTAAATTTCTTATAACCATTCATCCTGATGGGATAGAAGGAGAATTAAAAGCAAAAGGAGCTAATGTAAATTGGGCAGGAAGAAAATTAAAATTACTTATAGATTTTTTAAAAATTCCTTATGAGAAAGTGCTTGTTTCTTGTTTTGATGCTGATACTCGGCCTCATAGGAAATATTTTACTTGTCTTACTTATAAATATTTAATAAATCCTTCAAGAATTAAAAGAAGTTATCAACCAATTCCTCTTTATGCTAACAATATTTGGGAAGTACCTCCTTTAAATCGAGTAGTTGCTTTTGGTTCTACTTTCTGGCAAATGATCGAATCCGTAAGACCAAAAAGACTTATTAATTTTTCTTCTCAAGCTATGTCTTTAAAAACATTGGTTGATATAGATTTTTGGGATAAATCCATAGTTTCTGAAGATTCTCGTCAATATTATCGAGCATTTTTCAGATATAAAGGAGATCATAAAGTAATTCCTATATTTTGTCCTGTTTATATGGATGCTGTTTTAGGAAGGAATTTATGGGAGACTTTAAAAAATCAGTACAAACAAAAAAGAAGATGGGCTTGGGGAGTAGAACATTTTCCTTATTTAATAAAAGAATCTATTTCTCATAAAGAAATTCCTATTTTACCAAAACTAATTTTAATTTTCCGCCTTTTAAATGGTCATCTTTCTTGGGCAACAGCTTCTCTTTTAATTGCTTTTGTCGGATGGATGCCCTTTATTTTCTCTCCTTCTTTTAGATCAACTGTTTTAGCTTATAATATGCCTTTGATGGCTCGAGATCTTTTGACTTTAACTTGGATAGGAATTTTTATCTCCTCGACAATATCTATTCTACTTTTACCTCCAAAACCATTGAAATATTCTAAGATCAAATATGCGGAGATGATTCTTCAATGGGTTTTGGTTCCTTTAACTGCGATCTTTTTTGGATCTATTCCAGCTATTGATGCTCAAACAAGATTTGCTTTGGGAAAAGAATTAGGTTTTTGGGTGACTCCTAAATATAGGAGAAATTAAAATGAAGGAATTAGAAACCTCAATCAGATCTCTTCCTTTGGTTGGCAAAAAGACTGAAGAAAAACTAAATTCTTTAGGGATTAAAACTCTTAAAGATTTGCTTTTTTACTTTCCTCGGAAATGGGATGATTTTTCAAATATAGTTCCGATTTCTAAAATTCTTCCAGGAAAAATAAATACAATAGGAGGAAAGGTTATTGAATGTGAACTGATAAAAAGTCCTAAGAAAAAAATTGATCTAGTTTTAGCAATTATTTCTGATTCCACTGGTTCAGTAAAAGCAGTATGGTTTAATCAACCATTTATTAAAACTCTTTTAAAAAAAGGAGAAGAAATTTTATTAACAGGGAAGCTCGTTTATTCTTCCTATGGCCTTGTTTTCCAGAATCCTGTTTTTGAAAAAATAAAATCTTTTTCTTTTCGTCTCCATACAGGCAGAATAATTCCCACTTATCCTGAAACAGAAGGAATAAGCTCAAAATTTTTAAGGAGATTAATTAAAAATGCTTTATTAATGGCAAAGGGAAAGATAAGAGATTATCTTCCTGAGGAAATTAGAAGAAATCAAGCTTTGATTAATTTAGAAAAAGCTATTGGTCAGATCCATTTTCCAAGAGATCAGAAAGAATTAAAGGAAGCTAAAAAAAGACTTGCCTTTGATGAATTATTCCTTTATCAATTAAGAAGTCAGATTGAGAAATTAAAATTTAAATCTCAAAACGCTTATCCAATTAAATTTGACCTTTCTCTTTTAAAAAATTTTTTAAAAACACTTCCTTTTACTTTAACTAAAGCCCAAAAGAAAGCTGCCTGGGAAATTTTAAAAGATTTAGCTAAACCAATTCCAATGAACAGGTTACTTCAAGGAGAAGTAGGTTCTGGAAAAACTATAGTGGCTACTTTAGCAATTTTAGAAGTAGTTAAAAATGGATATCAAGTGGCATTTATGGCCCCCACAGAAATTTTAGCTTTCCAGCATTTTGAAAAGATCAAAAATTTTTTATCTCCATTTGGTATTCATCCTTATCTTTTGATTGGTTCCATTTCTCCCAAACAAAAAGAAAAAATTTTAAAAAAAATAAAAGAGGGTGAGATAAAATTGATAATAGGAACTCATGCTTTAATTCAAAAAAATGTAGTATTTAATAAACTAGCTTTGGTGATAGTAGATGAGCAACATCGATTTGGAGTAAAACAAAGAGCCGCTTTTCGAAAAGGTGATTTTGTACCTCATTTTCTTTCTATGAGTGCAACTCCAATTCCTAGAACTTTAGCTCTCGCCATTTACGGAGATTTAGATATTTCTATTTTAGACGAACTTCCTTCCAACAGAGGAGAGGTGATTACCTATCTGGTCCCAAAGTATAAGCGAGAAAAGGCCTATGAATTTATAAAAGAGCAAGTAGCAAATGGAAGACAAGTTTTTGTAATATGTCCTTTAATTGATAAAGAAGGAGATAAGAAAGATATAGAAAAAAAATCAGTAATTAAAGAATATGAGAAATTATCAAAAGAAATTTTTCCTGATCTAAAAATAGGTATGCTTCATGGAAAATTAAGACCAAAAGAAAAAGAAGAGGTAATTAAAAAATTTAAAGAAAAAGAAATAGAGATATTAGTTTCTACTTCAGTTGTTGAACTTGGTATTGATTTTCCAAATGCTAATGTGATAATGATAGAAGATGCAGAAAATTTTGGTCTAGCTCAGCTACATCAATTTCGAGGTCGGGTAGGAAGAGGTCCTTATAAATCTTATTGTTTGCTTTTTACAAATACCGAAAATCCTGATTCTTTAACAAGACTGAAAGCTTTAGAAAAAATAAAAAATGGATTTAAGTTAGCGGAATTAGATTTAAAATTCAGAGGTCCTGGAGAATTTTTTGGAACTCGCCAATCTGGATTTGTTGATTTTAAACTGGCTTCTTTTCTAGATCTCGAGTTAGTTAAAAAAGTCCAAATAGAGGTGGAAAAACTTATTAAAAAAGATCCTTTACTTAACTCTTATCCTGAACTTAGAAAAAAATTAGAAGAATTTCAATCAGAAATTCATTTTGAATAAATGCGAATTACTGAAGGAAAATTAAAAGGAAAGAAATTTAAAGCACCTTCATTTATTCGGCCTACTCAAGATAAAGTTCGAAAAGCAATTTTTGATGTTCTTAAAAATTTTATTTCTTTAGAAAAAAAATTGGTTCTAGATCTTTATGCTGGTTCAGGTGGTTTAGGATTTGAGGCTTTATCTCGAGGAGCTAAAAAATGTGATTTTGTAGAGAAAAGAAAAAGTTGTTGTAAAATATTAAAAGAGAATATAAAAGCGTTAAATATAGAGGGCTCCGCTAGAATTTTTCCTATTGAAGTGAAAAAATTTATTTCTACTACTTTAAAAAAATATGATCTTATTTTAGCTGATCCTCCTTATGAGGAATTAGATTTAGACCTATTAAAGAAAATAGCTTCTTTATTAAAAAGAGACGGCATTTTTGTTTTAGAATATAGTAAAAGAAAAAATCTGAAAGAGTTAAACACTTTAAAAATTTTAGAGAGTAAAAAATATGGTGACACAATGGTTGCTTTTTTAACTCCTAAAGATGGAAAATATTTTAAAAACAATTGATAAATATCGCACTCTTATTGGCATAATTTTGATCTTAGCTGTTTTAGCTGGGGGAGGAATTCTTCTTACCAAGGGTGAAGAAGAAGAGGAAATAGAGATAATTCAGCCAGAGAATAAACCAGAAAAACAGGAGTTTATTGTAGTTGATATCGAAGGAGCAGTAAAGGAACCTGGAGTGAAAAGAATTCCTTTTGGGTCAGTAGTGGATGACGTGATTATCGCTGCAAACGGACTTTCTGAAGACGCAGATTGGGAAAGAATTTCAAGAGAAATAAATAAAGCTGCCCTGGTTTATAATCATTCAAAGATCTATATTTTTAGAAAAGCAGATAGAGATCTTTTGATAAAGCCAATTACTTCTGATCTTTATTCTTCTCCTTCAAGTTTTAATGAATGTTCCTTTAAGCAAAATAAAATCAATCTAAATCTTGCAACCAAAGAGGAATTAGAATCACTTCCCCTAATTGGTTCCACTTTAGCTCAACGGATAATTGATTATAGAGAGAAAAATGGATTTTTTTCTTCTATTGAGGGAATCAAAAATGTTGAAGGGATAGGAGAAGAAATTTTTAACAAAATAAAGGATCGAATTACCGTTGAGTGAAATTAACAAATAAAGGATTTTTTGATATAATTATATAATAAAGATGCCCGGGTGGCGGAATTGGCAGACGCGCATGGCTTAGGACCATGTGGGGAAACCCGTGGAGGTTCAAATCCTCTCCCGGGCACTTTTTAAAAATAAGCGTAAAGTGTAAAATTCCTTTCTTTTTGGAGTATCGCGCTTTAGCGCGATAATGCAGCTGAAACAAAGAAAGCGTAAAGCGTAAAGAAAAATAAACGTAAAGTGTAAAACGAAAAGCGTAAAAATAAGCGTAAAGCGTAAGACGGTAAAATTAAAAATTAGTTTTCAGCTTTAAATTATCGTTTTTCGCTTTTCGCTTTTAGCTTTTAGTTTTTCGCTTTGATTAGCTTTTAGCTTTTAGTTTTTCGCTTTTTTAATTGGTTTTTCGTTTTTTCGCTTTTAGTTTTTCGCTTTTTACAAAGTCAATGCTCTTTTAAAAGGAGGTGTTGAAGAGATGAAAGCATACGAAGTTTTTGAAACTAAGATAAAAGAAGGAATTCCTGTAATTAAATCACCTTATCCTCACATTGCTTTAGGGAATGGAAAAACAGGCAGTCGAATAGCTATTAGAAAAAGCGATGCTGACATTCTTATTCGTCCTCGATTATTAGCTTGCCCTGATCAAAGGGAAACTATTTTTACTTCAGATCCAAGATGTGCAAAAGAGAATTATATATGTAAAGAATGTGGTCAAAAATATGAGGCTTGGGAGAAAGTAAATTCTGGATGGAGATGCAAACATCCAAATAAAGGAAAGATTGAAGGACCTTTATGTATCCATGAGGTTGAGATAATGGCAGTAAAAAATAAGGAGAGAGCGGAATTTACTGGCTATCTTATTGTAGCTCCTCGTTCTTCCACTGATAAAAGAGCTCTTGTTCTTTGGAAAGTACCCGGATTTTCTGGTTCTATTACTATTTTTTGGAATAAGGAGGTCATTTTAATAGCTAATGGATCAAGATTATCTTCTAGAAAAGATTTAACGATTGAAATTACTGAAGTTTTAGCTATTTTGAAACCAGGTCAAAAATTAATTGCTCGAAGGCAATGGCATCAACCTCAAAAGAGTTATGGACAACTTTTCTGGGATGGAAAAGAGCTTTCGGTTATATTCGGAGGAAAAGAAATTTTTATTATAGATGATAAGGAGATAGAAGGAGAATATTTATAAAACAATTAAACTCAGCCCTCAATAGAGGGCTTTTTTATTTTGTTTATTCTCGAAAGCGAAAAGCGTAAAACTTCCTTTCCTCTGAAGCGCGATAATACAAGCTAAAGCTTGCAGATCCGGAAATAAATGACTGGACCAACACGCTTTAGCGTGTTATCAGAAGTTTGATTGCAAGTAAAGCCAAAGAAAGCGTAAAGCGTAAAACGTAAAGCGTAAAATTAAAAATTAGCTTTTAGCTTTTAGGTTTTAGGTTTAAATTATCGTTT
>CAZICA010000015.1:11776-22199 GCA_964537705.1 uncultured Candidatus Saccharibacteria bacterium | reverse complement strand
AGGCAGATGACCAATCACTTTCCTGATTTGCTTGATCAATTGATTTAACTCGGAAGTAATAGGTGCCTTCAGATAAATCAGTGTCTAAATGATAGGAAGTAAGACCCTGAGGAAGATAATCAGAAATATATTCAGTGACTAGATCTGTAAAATTTTCATCTCGTGCAATTTGAATTCTATATTTAACTTTTTCTCCTACCATTTGATCTGATTGGGAGAACACAAAGGTGGGGTTAGGATCGGAAATGTAAGAGTTATTTGGTGGAGAATTTAAAATCGGGGGATCAGGAGGCGGATTGATTCTGAAAGCAACAGATCCTTGATTGGCCCAAGTCCAATTAGATTCAGCTCCATTATTATCTAATGCTTTAACTCTCCAATAATATTCCCCTCCTCCTAAAGTATTTGATGGAATGGTATGAGAGACTAAAATAGGATTAGGAAAATTAGGATTGGAGATATCTGGTGAGTGAAGGAAAGTATATAAAGGTGAAGAAAAGCTTGGATCTGTATCTATCTCAAGAACGTAACCTAAAAGATCATTTTGATCAGGATCAAAAAGTTGGAAAGTTAATGTATGAGATTGGATATATAAATGATAAGATCCATCAACATAATCTGACGGACCTAAATTTGTGGGATCATCTGGATTCTGATTCAACCATTCATCCTTTTGGCAATAAGGAAAACTATCGATTACATCCTCTGCATTAGTATCTGTCCCTGCTTCAAAACAAGGTGGTGTAGTTCTTCCCCACCAGTTCCCTTCACCATTGTAAGAAAATTCAAAAGCAGTAATTTCTGTAGTTTCAGATGGAGTGCCAGTGAAAATTGCTTTATAAAGATTATAGCCTCCCAGTACAGTGTTTTGATAAATATTATTATGGAAGAAATAGTTTAGAAAATTACCGTTATTATAATCCTCAATAAAAGCTAAATAAGTGTCATAATTGTTTGATCTTCTTACAAATGACATATATATTCCATAAGAGTTTTCGAAAATAGAATTATTTTCAAAGGTATTAAATTTTGAAGGTTCTTGTTGATTTGCATAAAGAAGCAGAGCGATTCCATATTGATTATTTTTTATTATATTTTCTGAAACATAATTTTCATTAGATCCATAAAAAAGATCACCTCCGTTAGTGAAAAGAATGCCTGTATTTGAATTTTCTATTGTGTTACCTGAAATGGTATTATTAGAGGCTCCCCAAAGCTTTATTCCTTCTCCATTAGTTACTCCTGAAATCGTATTTTGAGAAATTGTATTATTTTTACACTCCCAACTGCCAGAGTAAGGATTCACCTGAAGATAAATTCCTACAGAACTTGAATCACGAATTGTATTATTAGTGATAGTATTTTCATCTGAGGATATTAGATAGATTCCATAATAATCTTCGGTTAAGTTATTGTTCTCTATCAGATTGGAATAAGATCGAATTAAAACGATCCCTCCTTTAGAATATCCCCATCCTTCTCCCCCAGTAAGTCCATTATTTGAAATCTCATTATTCCTTATAAAATTATAATCTGAGTAATATAGATAAATCCCATAAGTTCCATTTTTTATTTCCCCATCCTTTACTTCCACATTTACTGCTCCTGAAAGAATTATTCCGTCTTCCCCATCCATAAAAACATTTGAAATTACAGTATTTGCTGTTGTTAGATCTCCATCTGTATTTGAAACACCACAAAGAAGAATTTCACCTACATCAGTTCCTGAAAAATCATAACTTCCTTCATCTTGAGGCCCATAATAATAGATTGGATTTCCAGTTCCTGCTTTATTTGAATCGTCTATTTGATTTCCCTGACAACTTAAATGATCCAAAAACAATCCCATCACCCTATTATTTGTTAAATCATTTCCTGAAATAGTAGTGTTTAAAGGAGCTAATCCTCCGTGCTGTTGAAGATAGATTCCGTAGTTATTTTCTGTAGAAATGTTATTTAAGAGAGTATTATTCTGACAATTTCCTGTAAGATAAATTCCAGTAATATTATTTTTAGTTTCGTTGTTTTCTATTCTATTATTACTTCCTTCACTGATTACTATTGACCAACCAGAATTTGTGACAGTATTTCCAATTAAAATATTATTAGAAGAAGATCCGAGATATATTCCCCCAAATTGAGGGGTGTTACCTCCTGTTTGATGATCTATGGTATTTTCTTCAATTGTGTTAGAGTCTGAATATTCAAGCCTAATTCCATTTCGCTCATTTGAAGAAAAGTTGTTAAAAATATAATTTGAATCTGAGTTTAAAAGATAAATACCCGCTTCATTATTTGAAATCTCATTATTCCTTATAAAATTATAATCTGAGTAATATAGATAAATCCCATAAGTTCCATTTTTTATTTCCCCATCCTTTACTTCCACATTTACTGCTCCTGAAAGAATTATTCCGTCTTCCCCATCCATAAAAACATTTGAAATTACAGTATTTGCTGTTGTTAGATCTCCATCTGTATTTGAAACACCACAAAGAAGAATTTCACCTACATCAGTTCCTGAAAAATCATAACTTCCTTCATCTTGAGGCCCATAATAATAGATTGGATTTCCAGTTCCTGCTTTATTTGAATCGTCTATTTGATTTCCCTGACAACTTAAATGATCCAAAAACAATCCCATCACCCTATTATTTGTTAAATCATTTCCTGAAATAGTAGTGTTTAAAGGAGCTAATCCTCCGTGCTGTTGAAGATAGATTCCGTAGTTATTGTTAGTGGAAGTATTGCTAATTAATCTATTTCCTTGAGAATCTCTTCCTATTTGTATTCCTATGGAAACGTTTGAGATTTGATTGCCCTCCAAAAGATTGTCATTTGACCCAAATCCTGCAAAGTGAGGACAAGCTCCTATAATTATTCCGTAATTACCTTGGGAGATAGTGTTTGAAGAAAGGGTGTTATTATGAGAGCCGCTTAAAAATATTCCAGCGAAATTGTTAGAAAGGGTATTGAAAGAAAGAGTATTTTCCTCTGAATTTAAAAGATAAATTCCTATTTGAAAATTAACTATGTTTAAATTTTTAATTGTAACATCTACTCTATTTTCTAAATAAATACCATATCCCGAGCCTGAACCAGAAAGAGTGTGACCTGCTCCGTCTAAAGTTATTCCATCGGATCCAATTATTATTTCCTCTGAAAGATCTTGATTTAAAGTGCAAGTTTTTGTTGAAGGATCCCAATTGCCTATTGAACTACAGTCTCCTCCGTTTTCATTAGCCAAGATTGTTATAGCAGGAGAAGCATTTGTTTTGGATATAAAGTAGAAATTTGAAAGAATTGCAAAAATTAAAATTAAACTTATTAATTTTTTTATTTTATATTCCATTTTTTATTCCATTCTAAAATAACATTCAATTAAAATTATGGCAAGAATAAATAGAACAGTATTCCATAGATCCAGCACTTTTAAACCTTTAAGAATTAAAAGGCCAACAAGTAAAAATGAAAGAAAAAAACTTTGTCTAATTGAAGATATTAAATTTGCAATAGGAGTTCCTGGTTCTATAAATTTAATTTTAATAAAAAACAACAAAAGAATAAAAATACCTGTTAAAAAGAAAAAAAGGCTTAAGAAAAACAAAACAAACCCTAATGCAGTAGCTCGATAAGGATTTATGTTCAAAATTATTAAAATAAGACAGAGAAAACAGAAAAAGGTTGCAATTCCTATTGCTTGAAGAAAATTTTTAACTGTCATTTTTCTTCTAATTTAAAAAGCAGCTTTCTTTTAGTAAGTAGGATTCCTCCAATCCCTAAACAAATTGTCAAAATCCAGAAAACCAATCCCAAAAAAGGAATATTTAAAAGAATTTGATAAAGAATCAAGCCCAAGAAAAAGCTACTAAAAAGAGAATATTTTGGAAAAAGCTTTTTACCAAAGGCTAAAATAAAATAAACTTTACTTAGATAGATCAAAAGAATATATCCAAGTAAAAGAATTATTCCTAAAGGAATTCCAAAAATTGTAAGGATCAAAAGAAGAGAAAGAAAAGGAAGTAAAATAAGGGTTAAAAAACCAATTCCTAAAGAAAGCCAAGGTTTTTCAATTATTGTCGAAGCAATAGAAAGTGAGATTTTTGGAGTAAAAAAGAATATAATTGCTCCTAAAAGAAGTAAAGAGATCAATGCGATTAAATTGATAATTAATTTATTTTTAAAAGAAGGTTTTATTCTTTCTGGGAATTTTCTGATTATTTTCCCCTTTATTTTTGCATTTTTATCTAAATCAAGCTCATTTTCGGAAACATAGATTAGATCTCCTTTAATTTTTGTTTTACTTCCTATAGAAATTTTAGGCCCAATAACTTTTACATCATTTTCGATTTCACCATTAATTTTTATTTCGTTCCCAATTAATTTTGTTTTCTTTTTGATTTTTCCTTTTATTTCAATCTGGTCAGCTACAAAATAAAAATTTCCATTAATTAAGGAATTTTCAGGCAATGAAATTTTTAGGGCTCCGCCAATAAGATCTTTTGCTTCTCCTTCAAGATAGATTTCTTTTCCTAAAAGGAAAACGTCATTAAATTTCCCTTTAAGAAAAATCTGGTTTCCTAGAAGAAAAAGATCTTCTTTACTTTCTCCTTCAATGGTAATGGTATCAGAAATAATAAATTGATTTTCCTCTAATTTGCCTTTAAGTTTGGTTTCTTTATTTTGTTTTATTTCAAAGGCAAAAGCAACTAGAGGAAAAAAAAGAAGAAGGAATAAGATTAATTTAAAGAATCTATTTAACTTCATTTTAGACAAGTTCTTCTAAATTTAATTCTTCCCACTCAGAATTTTTTCTTTTATATAATTTTACTTTATCAATAAATTCAGAATCCGAAAGAACATATTCTACTTTTGCATCTGATTTTCTTCTATGATAATAAAGTTTCTCTTCCTTTATTAATTTTTGTTTTATTCTTTCTAGTTTCATTTCTCCTTCTTTAGGATGAAGAAAAACTAAGCTATGGATCCATCCCCAATGTTGTTCTTCTTCTGTAATAGGATTTTTCTTTAAAATGTCTTCTATCTTTTCTTCGATTATCTTAAAATTTTCTTTTACAGAACTTATTAAATTTTCCCATTTCTCATCAGTCATAGAATAAAGAGATTAAAGAAGATATCTTTTTGGATTTCTATCCAAATCTATAAAATCGTCGCAGCTTTCTATTAATTTAGCTGAAGCACTTTTTCCAAATGCTACCAATTCCACTTGTTGGCCTTGATTTTTAAGATATTCAACCAAAGGCAGAAAATCTCCGTCTCCTGAAACTAAAACCACGGCATCAAGTTTTTGAGAGAGTCGAATCATATCAATCGCTATACCTACATCCCAATCTCCTTTTTTAATTCCTCCTGGAAAAACTTGTAATTCCTTGATTCTTACTTCAAAACCTTCTTTAGAAAGGGCCTTAAAGAATGCTTCTTCCCCTAATTCTCCTGCTTCAATTACATAAGCTATTGCTCTTATTAATTTTCTTTTTCCAACAGCGGTTCGGAGAACTGCTCCAAAATTTACCTTTCTTCCATAGATATTCTTTGCTGAATAATACATATTAGAGACATCAACAAAAACTCCCACTCTTTGATCCGGATGTTTTGCTATCATTTTCCCTCCAATTTTACATTATACAGAAAATTAAAAGATAGATCAAATAAAAAATCGCCCCTGGAGGGCGATTAAGAATTTTCAAAAGTAAGTTTTTTAATTAATTTGTCTTCAATCACACTTATTCTTTGAAAAATCCGAAGATCTTTTTGGGTTATTCTAGAAACACTTCGTTTTAATTTTATTTTTATTTCCATATTAGAAGGACTTTCAGGAGGAAATTCGTTCGGTTTGATTAAGATTCTGCAGCCATTTCTTTTTAGATCTTTTCCTTGAACAGGAGAAAAGGACGAGTCAGAGACTTCGATAGATTCTATTTGTTCGCAAGGAATTGGAGCTAGAAAAGAGATGGTGAGAAGTGGTGCTGTTTTAAAATTTTTAAGTTTCCAACTAAGAAGATTTTCTGAGAGTAATTGACTCTCAAGAGGTGGTTCTTCAAGAGTTACTACCTTTGGAGAAGGAGCAACAATAGAAAGTTTCTCAGGTTGAGATGGAATGGAGGTGGTGATGGGGTTTCTTTTATGTTTCCCGCAACTTAATAAAATTAATAAGCCTAATCCAATTATTAAAAACAAATTCCTTCCCTTCATTTTATCTCACCCCCACTTCGAGATTCATAGCTTTTTGCATTATAATAATCTTCCAAATCGTCCATATCAATTATCCCATCTTTATTGAAATCAGCTAGTCTGGTATAGAAACCATCTTTTTCCGTGAATCCAATTCTTGAACTTACAAATTCATCAAAATCTCTAAACAATTGATCGTAATATACTCTTTCGAATTGGATTTCTCGAGTGGATTTGGTGTAAAGACTAATAGAGGGTTGGTTGAGTTCTGAAGATACCACGTAGGTGTTACTTCTGTCACTGGGTTGAACTATTACAAGGTCCTTATTTTCTTCTCTTATAGTTCCTACATAAAAGTGAGAGGAATTCGTTTTTGGGGCTGGTAATAATTTATTTCCATCTACCAACTCATCTAATTCCAGTCTTTTTAAATCTTCATTAGATATTTCTATTTCTTCTCCATCAAAAAGTTTTACAAGAATACCCTCACATACTACCTTATCAGCAGCAAGAGATCCTGCTATACAACCAACTAAGGTGGCTATACCTTCGATTATTAAAGGCCCTATTCCTGAAGGAGCAGATGCTAGTGCTAAAGTTCCCACTAATTCGCCTGCAATAGTTGCACCCGTTATACATCCAACCGTCTCAGAGACTGTGCAAAGAGCGCCTTTATAATTTCCTTTATAAATATCTTTTCCAATATCATATGCAAGATAAATCGTGCCAACAATACCTGCAATTTTAAGAACACGGGAACCATATTTTAATAATTTAGGATTGAGTCCTTTTACTTCTCTTCCTGTTGTTTTTGCTATCCAGGCTAATTTACCTTCTGGAGATCCTTTAAATTCTGAAACTTTCATCGTTCTGAGTAGATTTTTGGTATCATCAATTGCATTTCGGAAGGCTTTCTCAAACCCCTCTTCAATAGAATATCCATCGAATATTCCTTTCTGCATTGAGGAAATAGAATTTTTGGCTATTTCAACAGAGCGGATAGTAAAAGGCATTCTGATAGATTCTGGATAAGAAAGTTTTTGAGGAGCTCCTTTAGCAAAATGGAAATAGTCACTAGTAACAACAAAAGTTTTATCTTGGAGATTCCAATTAACTCGAATAGAAGTAGTTGGTCTATAAGCACTTGGCCCAGTAAGATCTATTAAAGCCTTTTTGTATTTTCCCTTTATTGGATCCCATATTTTAAACCCTGCATGATTACCGGAAGGAGCCTGGAAATGTTGATTGAATAATTCTTTCATTTTTATCGGCAAGTTCCATGTCTTAAGTTCTTGAGTTGAGAGTGGTTCAAAATCAACATGAACGTATCTAGCATTAAAAAGATGAAAAGAATGAGGATATTGAACTATAGCTCCATCTGCATCTAATAGAGGGATTAATTTATTCCTTATACGTAATTCACTTTTAATTATCCATTTATTTAATTTAGTGGAAAAATCTTTTCTTACCCTAAATAAAACTGAAGTTTTTTCATCCTCGGCTAAAGTTACAAATTTGGGAACAACTTGTTTAAAAGAGGGAGCGTTCTTGATTTCCTTCATCATTTCAGAAATTTCGGAAGAACTGGTTAAGAAATCTGCAGCTCTCTTGAATAAATCGGGATTATTCTTTAGTGCTTCTCCAATCATACTTACTCCCAAAAATCGAAAATAATCTGCTGTTAATACATCATAATCGCTAAGCAAAGTGAAATCTCCATTTTCTTCATATTCAGGGCTCATACAAGCATTTTCATAACAACCATAGAGACATGAAACACTTTGATCTTCTGTTTCTCTAATTTCTTTACATTTCCCTTCTTGGCATATTCCTCTTATATGCTCTCTGACCTTCTTTAAAACATTCCCATCACAAGAGATTTCCCAATCAGTATATTTCTCTTTAGTACAATCTGTCTGGGTATAAATACATTTCCCGTTTTCGCAATGACCTTCATAAGCTATAGAGCCTTCACAATAGGAAGAGCATGTTACGTTTTCACAAGGATTTGGATTGCAAGCACCATTGGAGCATCCATAAGCGCATATTTCAATCATTAATTTTTCTTCCTCTTTGGAAGATTTACATTCTCCATCACTGCACCATTTTTTTATATGATCTCTTTTTTCCCATAATTCATTTCCATTACAAAAATATTTCCATGAGCCATATTCATCTTCACATTTTCTTTCTTTATAGTGACATTTTCCATCTTCAAAGTAGCCATCAGTGAATGCAATATTTCCTTCACAATAAGCAGGACAAGATTCCCTATCACAGTCATAGAAAATTCTTTTTTCTTTGATCTCGGTGGATCCATAGAGAAAACTTTCTTTACACACTGTTTTTACTTCTATTAAGTTTTTTCCACATTTCAGATAATCCAGAGGAATATAAAATGGAACAGATTCATAAGTTTCCGAATATGCTCCATTAACTGAGGCTAAATAATGGTAATTTTCTTCATTTCCTTCTTCCAAAGTCAGGTCACAAACTAAATAGTCTTCTTCAAATTCACAATCAAGATCTGCTATAGAAGGATAAAAAGAGGGACAACAACCAATTTCATAATCAATTTGTTTAATAGCTCCGTGTTCATTAGAAATGGCACTCATTCCTTCTGTACAACTTTCTGTAAAACATCCTTGAATTTGCACTATTAAAGTTCCACAGAGATCCTGGTCTACTTGCTCTACTGTCGAAGCACTAAAATTAAAGGAATTTACCTTAGTTTGATCTTGATAATCTCCATCTTCACCAAGAATAAAAATTTCAAAATGGTCGTAAATTCCATAGCTTTCCCAAGAACAATTAACAACACCAATTTGGAACACCTCACACTTAAAATTTAAAATTTCACCAAAACAAAGACCGCAAATTCCCACCATTACTATTAATACTCCCAGAGTTTTTTTCACCTCTCCTCACCTCCCTTCAAGAAATTTTTATATTTAATTGTTAAGGTCCCAATAAAAAAGAGAGGTTAAAATAACCCTCTTCTCTAAAATTGAAGGAAAAATTTTTGAAATACCTCCATCTTCTTCTATTTTAGCTCAAGAGCTTTCTTTTGTCAACATTTTCCTACTATTAAAAAATTTTCATGATTATTTCTTTTAATCCTTTTGAAATTTTCTACCTTAAATCCTGCTTGTTTAAAAAGAGAGTTTAATTCTGGAAGAGTGAAACAATGGAAATATCTATTTGCTAAAATTTCTCCTTTTTCATTTTTGAAAGGATAAAATATGTCTTTAAAATCGCATCTAATCAGTCTTAAAATTTTTAATAAGGTAAATTTTAAAATCAGAGGCCATATTTTTGGTTCTTTCCAAAGATTCCAAACTGTTAAAATTAGAATTCCATCAGGTTTTAAAACCCTTTTTATTTCTTTTAAAAATTTGATCCTAAAAGTCTTTGAAGGGATATGATGTAAAACTGCAAAACAAAAAACCTTATCGAAAAATTTAGAGGGAAATGGTAAACTTAAAAAAGGAGTCACTTGGAAGTTTCCTTCTAGGAAAGTTTTTTTCGCTAAAGTTATTAAATTAGAAGAGATATCAACACCAAAATAGTTTTTGACCTTTTTTCTAATAAATGGAAAAAAGATGCCATTTCCGCATCCTAGATCTAAAATTACATCTTCTTTTTCCACTAATTGTTCAACAAAATACAAATCCTTTGGGAAATATTTCCTAGTTTTAGCAAAATAGGAAGCTATCTTATCATAATCTTTTTTGGTTTGTTCTAGTAAAAATTTAGCGTAGCTAAGATCCATGGAAGAATTAATTGAAAAATTTATAAACCTGTTAATTGAAAAAAATGTAGAAAAGCAGAAGGAATTTCTAAAATTACAAAAATGGTTTTCAAAAACTTATAAAACGCCCTTTTTCCCAAAATATTCTATATTAAAAGTATATCATAGATTAGTTAAAGAGAAAAAAATTTCTCCCAGTCCTTCTTTGGAGAAAATTCTAAAAATCAAACAAATTAGATCTCTTTCTGGAATTGTAGTAGTTTCTGTATTTACAAAACCTTTTAAATGCCCAGGGAAATGTATCTATTGTCCTTCTGAGAAAAATATTCCAAAGAGTTATTTAACAAACGAACCTGCAGTAAGAAGAGCTATTTTATGTAATTTTGATCCTTATCTTCATTTTTAAAAGATTGGAGGCTTTAAAAAATATGGGGCATCCTACTTCTAAAGTGAATTTAAGGATTATAGGAGGTACTTTTT